>NZ_JBFHKV010000686.1:0-4764 GCF_041595215.1 Stieleria sp.
GTCAAAGTGCTCGGAGACTTGGCCTTGATAGCCCGCACCGCCGGCGGCCAAGCTGAACAGCAAGCTGTCGGACAGATCAGAAATCGAAAACCGTCCGTTTAAGTCCGTGGTCGTGCGTTTGGTGCAATCGCGGTAGCACGACGGGCAGGTGGTGGCCGGGCCGACGCGTGGTTTGGCCGTGCTGACGACGACGATCGCCCCGGCAACCGGAGCCTCCTCGGAATCAACCACCCGGCCTGACAGTTCGGCGGTCCCGGCGGTCAGCAGCAGCGACAACAGTAATTTGATCGAGAGCATTTTTGGGTCTAGCGTCTTGGGTGATGGTGTGGGATCGGCTTCCAGGCTCATCGATCCGGCCAATGACGATCCTGGAATCCAATCCCACTTGTTGCTACCGCCTGGGGGTGATTTCCACTGGTATCAATCTCTGGATCGGGGGGCCACTTGGCAGGTTCAACATGATGTCCAGATCCGTCTCGCCGGTACTGACCGAAACCATCGTGGAGATCCGTGCCGAGGAGACGGAACTTGCGCCTCGGGGACCGCGGACCATCAATTGATAGTTTCCTTGCGGGACCTTTTTGAGGTGAAACCGTCCGTTGGCGTCGGTCGTCGATTGGCTTTCGCGATCGTGATCAACCCAGAAGTTGGGGATGACGTTCCGGTCGCGGCGGATGGAAACCATCGCCTTGGTGACCGGGTTGCCGTCGGCATCAATCACACGTCCGGCGATCTCCTGGTCACCGCGAATCAATTCAAAGTCCTTGACGATCAGCTTTCCGTCGCTGGCGGGTTGTGCGTTATAGCCAATCCCCGCTCCGACACTGAGGCTCGGCACACGGTTCAAGCTGACGCTGACCCGCTCTCCGGCGGGCACGGATGCCCGATACACACCCTCGGAGTCCGTCGTGACGAACTGATGGCCTTTGGATTGAATGACAGTCATGGTCATGCCGTTGGCAGTTCGCTGGATAGGCTTAGTCAGGCTGACTTGCATTCGGGCTCCAGCGACCGGCTTGCCATCGAGCAACACGCGGCCTTCGACGATCGCGGAAGATTGCAACACCAGATGGACGACGCCGTCTTTGGCTTCGCTCAGCTTGACCGTGCCGTCGAAGGCGGCGTCATCGCGGAGATACTTGACGTCGATGAACGCTTTGGGTGATGTCACCCCTTGGGGAACCAGCGTGGCGCGCCCGTGTGAATTCGTGGTTTCGGCCTCGGACTTATCCACGATGCGAGGTGCCCGATCGAATTCGGGAGCGTTCGTGCTAGCCGGTGCTTCGTCACGCAGAATTACCGATGCCCCAACGGCAGGTTTACCGTCGGGCAGCGATACAATGACTTGGTACGTGGCCAGCTTGGGGACCACGATCGGTTCAAGCTCGCGAGGGACAAAATCGGTGATCGTGATTTTTCGATGCGGTAACGACGCGGCTTCCTCCTTCGTCATTCCATATGAAGACGAAGGGATCGCATAGCCCGGTTCCCTAGTCGTCATCATCAACAAGTGCTCGCCCAGGGGGAGTTTCAGACTGAACGTTCCGTTTTCTTTCGAAACGGCCCCGTACGGCGCCGGACTGTCGAGCGAACGTATCGAGATGCCTTTAACGGGAGTTCCCGACGCGTCCACCATTATCCCGCTGATCGCGACGGCACGGGGGAGCACAACATTGATCGGCTCTTTTCCCGTCACTTGCTCCTCGGAAAGCTCGATTTGCTTCAACAGGAACGGGCTTTCTTCGGGCGTTACGACCGAAAACTTCATCGGCCGATCGTCGCGATCGAAATAGTATTTGATCAGGTGTGTCGCGACGCGAAATCGAAAGTTGCCTTCCGAATCGGTCTCGTGGCGGTCAACGCTGGACGATGGATAGACGCTGACTCCCGCGATCGCCGCGCCCCTCTCGTCGCTGACGTGACCAAAGAGCGTATAACCCGGATCGGCGACAACTGTTGCCGGGCTCTCCACGACCTCTCCGCTGGGAAGCCTGGGATTGGGACGTTCAAACTTTCCGATCGCGACATCATCGCTGGTGCGAATGGCCGCGAACCCGTCCTCCCAGTCAACATGAGAGGCGTAGACCGAGGCGATTAAGCCAGCGGGAATGTTTTGGAACTCGAAGTTCCCCGATTTATCGGTGATGGTTTTCGGTGTCAGTTGGCTCATCAACAATTCGAATCGCTCGGGGGCATCCCATGGATCGGCCGTCGGCGCGTACAAGCCTGTCAGGTTCACGATCGCCCCGCCAAGGGGTTGGCCATCGGGCGTCACAAATCGACCGCTGATGGAGTTCGTCTTCGCGAGTTGCAAGGTGATTGCTTCGACCGGCTTCGGATTCGACTTTTCGATGATCAGCTGCAACGTGGCGACGCCCGCGCCCGGCATTGCAGCAACGAGTGAGCCTACCCAACGGTCCGTGCGATCATTCGGAAACGCGGGTGCTTTGACAGCGGCGAATTCGAACTCGCCGCTCGCGTTTGTGTCGGTCCGCCCAATCACGTCGGGCGATCGAATCAGATCTCGGTCCACCGAGTAAAGGTACTTTTGAGGATCACGTGACACTCTGTGACCACTCGATTCCCTCAGTACGACCGCCGCCCCCGACACCGGCTGGCCGTCGGGCGAGAGGACTGTGCCGGAGACATTGACGATCACTGCGTAATCATCCGGCTCGGCCAGCGTCGGTTTAGACCCTAGTACTCGGGCAATCAAGTCATTGTCGTCTGGTCGAATCGGCTCGTACACGGGGCCGGCGTTGTCTGCTTCCGCTTGACCGGTATCCGCTGAATCCGACTGCGTTTGCTGGTCCGGAGTTCCTTGAGCGATTGAATGCTCCAGCCGCACCGTCGTCGCGATTGCCGCCACAGCAAGCAATGCGACCATCAATCGCAACGAAGCGATTCGCCAGCGGGACAGCCCCGGAACGCCGTTGAGGATCAACGTCAAGCGATCTTCAATTTGAGTGTGACGGCTCATCGCGATGGCCGAACGATTGGAAAGTCGAGTCGTCGTTCCTTCGCTGCGGAATCGCGAAACGATATTCAGCAGGCTCTCGGCATAACGCCCCGACGACAGTCCGCTGTGGTTTTCGGATGTTGCGATCAGGACATCGCGATCGGTTGCCCATTCACGCGATTCGGAGAGCCGCCGATCGATCCACCAAACGGCGGGATGGAACCAGTAGAGCATCAGATTCATGGACGCAATCAGCTGGACTGCACCGTCATGCCGACGAACATGCATCAGTTCGTGAAACAACGTCGACCGAATTTCATCGTCACTCCACGATTCAAATTGCCTCGGAACCAGAACGGTGAATCGGAACAGGCCGAACACCAGCGGCATCGAAGTGCGATCCGTCCGCACGATCAAAGGTACTCGCGTCAAACCGATCCGTTCGGCAAAGTCACTGGCCAGCGCAACGAATTGCGGATCGACACGCTGTCCCTTCGCCGCCGCGACACGCAATCGAATCATCCCGGCCGAGAATCGCAACGCCACCCACACAAATCCAGCGACATAGATCCAAACAAACACGGTCAATGCCGTCGATCCATCGAGCTTGCGATCGATGGGGGCTGAGCTACGGAGATCGCTCGTGCGACCCGGTAAAACGCCCTCTCCTGCTGAGGTGAATGCGGACGACGACGTGGCCGGCAAGGCGGTGGAAAGCCGGTTCGGTTGCGCGGTCAAATCAACGAGCGTTGAGTCTTCTTCTCGTTCCAAAGGACTCGGGATGACTGCCATCGGTTGCATCGCCCGGCCATCATTCCGCCGCGCCCGTTGATCTGTGCCGATCGATTGCCTTGCCACATCGACTTCCGCAGAAGCCAACGGAATCTTCCATCCGCCGAGCAGCAGATGCGCCGGCAAGATCCCCAAGGTCAAGCAAGCCGCCGTCAGCCAGACGGCATACGTGCGTCCTGCGTCGACGCGTTTGATCCGGGCCGCGACCAACCATGCGATGACCGAAACGACCGCAATTTGGACGATCACGACCAAACACAGTGACAGCGGACTATCGATCAACCAGTGGTTCACGCGATCGCTCATTGCTTGCCGCCTTTGGTTTGATGTTGGTTCAACAATCGACGCAGACGCTTGACCTGGTCATCGGTCAATTCCGTTTTGGGATCGGCAAGGTGTGTGGCCAGAGCGTCTTCTACCGAACCGCCGAAAAAGATTTCCAGGACTTTGCGAAACGCCTTGGCCGCGGCACTTTTTCGCGGCACCGCGGGCAAGTACACGAATCGTTTTCCTTCGCGACGGTGCTTGACGACGCCTTTTGATTCGAGCGTGCGAAGCTGTGTCCGCACGGTCGCATTGGCAAGCTCGTCGGGCATCGCCGCAACGATCTCGTTAGCCGTCGGTTCGCCGAGCTGATAGATCACTTCCATGATCTGCCGCTCGCGGCGGGAAAGGTCAGAACGCACGCTGGACTCCGGGGGCAAACGCGGGTGTCGAATCCAAGTGTTAGAAATGTAACAAATCGAGCGTCAAGGGCAAAACCTCTTTTGTTATTTTTCTAACATATGTGACGTTGGTGTCCAGGCTTCAGCCGCTTCCCCTGCAGCGGCGAAGCGACTGGCGGATAGCCGCGATACCTAAAGGCATCCATAGAGGCGCCTAAAGGCTGGACACCAACACCTGCCGAAAAACCATCGTGAGTGTTGGTGTCCAGGCTTCAGCCGCTCCCCCCGCAGCCGCGAAGCGGCTGGCGGAGAGACGCGATGCCTAAAGGCATCCATAGAGGCGTCTAA
>NZ_JBFHKV010000687.1:0-4760 GCF_041595215.1 Stieleria sp.
ACCGCATGGCCCGCTTCGTGGTAGGCGGTCAACGTTTCGTCGTCGTGCATGCTGGGAGAGTGGGAGTGTGGGAGAGGCGACAAGAAAATGGGTGACAGGAAAATGCCGCTACTTGATCCTGTCAAATATCAAATCTGAGATCGGCAACCTGAAACCTGAAACCTGAAACCTGGAACTTTCAACCTCAACCCGATACCTTACTCGCATGGCTGATTTGATTGCACAGGGACCGCAGAATTATCATCGCTGGCGTCGGGAGATCCCCGATGCGACGACGTGTAGCGATTTGGTGATCGGTCGCAGCGATGCGGACTGGAATGTGCCTTGGGATCCGATGATCTCTCGCGCCCATGTCCGTGTGATTCCGCAGGCCAATGGGCGGATCGAGATCATGGCTGTCCCCTCGGCCCGCAATCCGGTCTATCACCAGGGGCGTCATGCGGTTCGCTTTGTGCTGGTCCCCGGCGACCACTTTGTGATCGGCAAGACGACGTTCACGTTGGCGGCCGCGACGAGCAACCGTTCACCGGAGCGGCTTCGGGATCCGGCCGGTGACGATGCAATGGACGTCACCGAAAACGTGTTCGACCACGTGGCGCTGCGTCGCAAGCACTTCCGCGACATCAATGCACGGATCGATGTGTTGACGCGGCTACCGGACTTGATTGCCAGCAGCGACAGTGATCAAGAGTTGCTCGTCCGCGTGACGAGTGTCCTGCTGCAATCGACGCCTTCGGCCGAAGCGGTTTCGATCTTGTCCGCTGCGGAGTTGAAGACCGATCCGGACGCCCCGATCGAAGTGCTGCACTATGACAACCGCAGCGCAACGCTTGGCGGTTCACCGATCAGCCGACGACTGGTCAAGCGTTCGATTGAAAAGCGGGAAAGCATCTTGAACGTTTGGGCCGGGGCAGATTCCCTGTACACCACCAGTGCGTTCACGGCGCGGGAAGACGTGGATTGGGCGTACTGCGTCCCGCTGCGAACCGAGGCCTGTCGCGGTTGGGTGATTTACATCACGGGGAAACTTCCCGACACCGGCGTGGCCGGCTCGGGGAAGCCGCTGGACGTTTCCGAACAACTTCACGATGACGTCAAATTTGCCGAACTGGTCGGGACCACAATGGCCAGTCTGCAACAGAGTCGGCAACTGCAGCGTCGTCAGGCGGCGATGCGCAACTTTTTTGCGCCGGTCGTGATGCGTGCGCTTGCCAGCGGCGACACCGCCAGGGTGTTGAAACCGCGCGAGGCTGACCTGACGGTCATGTTTTGTGACCTCCGCGGATTTTCACGACGCAGCGAACAAGATTCGCAAAACCTGTTGCAATTGTTGTCCGACGTCAGCGACGCGCTGGGGGTGATGACGAAGCACATCCTCGGTTATGACGGCGTGATCGGAGATTTTCATGGTGATGCGGCGATGGGGTTTTGGGGATGGCCGCTGGCGCAAGAGCAATCCGTTCTCCAGGCGTCCAGCGCCGCGTTGGCGATTCAAGCCGAATACCACCATTCGGATCTGGGATTCCGTTGCGGGATCGGGTTGGCACACGGTCGCGCCGTCGCCGGCCAGATCGGCACCAAGGACCAGGTCAAGGTGACGGCGTTCGGGCCCGTCGTGAATCTATCCAGTCGACTGGAATCGATGTCCAAGCGATTCGGGGCCGAGATCATCTTGGACGAAGCGACGCGGGCGGGGTTGTTGGTATCAGGACACAACCATTTCAAGCTGCGTCGATTGGCCAAGGTCCGTCCCGCCGGGTTCGCGTCACCGGTGGAAATCTCGGAATTGATCGGAGAGGCGGCGATCGCGACACAACAGGTCACCGATGGGTTGATCGCGGATTACGAAGCCGCACTGGATCTGTTTGCCGCCGGTGACCTGGACGCGGCGCTGAAACAATTTCGTTCCCTGCCGACCTGGGACGGTCCGACACAGATGATGATCAAACAGATCCTCTCGGGGGACAGCGACGGCGAGGTGATCGACCTGCCGAAATGATCGCGTGATCATCCGCAACGTCGTGAATCCATTCAGTCGGGTGGTCGTCGGCGCGTTCTGTTGTCAAGTTACGCGGCGAGGCGTGCCGACAATCACGCTGGATTTCTATCACTTTGCCACCGCCGCGAAATGACTGCTTACGAATTGATTGACGATCTGTTTGCCTACAACCGCTGGGCCAACACAAAAATCGCCACGCTCTGCGAAGGGCTGCGTGATGCACAACTCGACGCAAAACGCGAACTCGGTTTTGGCACGCTACGCGGCACCCTGTTTCACCTGTTGACGGCCGAGCGTGTCTGGATGGAGCGTTGGACGGGAGCCCCGTGGCGGCCGTTTCCGACCGACCCGGACGGCATGTCGTTGGACGAGTTTTCTGCCGGATTGGCGGAAGTCGCCGCACAGCGGCGGTCGCTGATCGAAATCCATCGCGCCACTCGGTGGCGTGAGCCGATCACGTATCAGGACAGCAAGAAAACCGAATTCACGCATTCGCTTTTTGATCTGCTGCTGCACGTCGCCAACCACGGCGTTCACCATCGCGCCCAAGCGCTGCATTTCTTGAAACAATTCGATCGCACGGTTCCCGCCGGTCTGGATTACGTCTTTTATCGGTTGGCGGCCACGACGGTTGAGCAGTCGCCTGAATCCGTTGAACAGCTGCAAGCGTTCGGGTTGGAGGTCGCGACGATTCAGACGCCGGATCCCCGCTACGATGCCGCCCTGATCGAACGGCTTTTCCAGTACCAGGATTGGGCGAACAACGAAATCCTGTCCTTTTGTGACACCGTCGAAGTCGCCGCGCTCGATCGCGATTTTCAGATGGGATGCGGATCGATTCGGAAGTCGTTGCTGCACCTGATGAATGCCGATCGTTGGTGGGTGGAAAACTGGAACGGCGACCGGCGAGCGTTTCCCCAATCCGCACCCGACACACCGTTGGTGGCGATCCGAAAGGCTTGGGCAAAAGTCGCCAAGCAGCGAAACGAGTTCCTGGCCGGCGTCGATTCGGCCGTCGCGATGGACGTCGTCACGATCGAACCCGACGGACCGCCGACGGCATTTCGCATTGGCGAATCGGCATTGCACCTGGCGCTACACGGAACACACCACCGAGCCCAGGTGCTCAACATGTTGCGTCGCTCCGGGGGACGCATCCGAAATCTCGACATGCTGTATTGGCCCGCGCTCTCGTCGCGCTGACACGTCAACGACTGGACTGTTGCCACAGCCATTGGATGGCACGGGCGATTTCGTTTTCGTGTTCGTCCGTTGCAATCCCGTCATGGTCCAAGCCCTCCATGACCACCAACTGTTTCGGTCCCGGCAACGCGTCAAACACTTCCATTTGCAAGGACGGTGGAACCAATTGATCCCGCTCGGATTGCAGCATCACCGTCGGGACATGTGCCAGGGGCGCCGTCAGCGACAGATTCATCTCCGCCGGAACGCTCTCGGCGATCGCGTCGGTCAGATGCCCCAGCGGATAACGCCGCGCGACGCGTTTGACGGTTTGGATCAGCGGCGGCGGATTGCGCAAAATCAACCCCTCGATCTGAACGTTCGCCTGTGACGCCACATAGGTTGCCGTCGCACAACCGAGCGAATTGCCGACCAACCAAATCCGCGGACGTCGGGCCGGCAAACCGCTGGTGACCAGGGACCAAAACCGCGACGCGCGGCGGGCGATATTGGCCAGCGTGGGGCGACCGCTGGTGGCGCCATAACCGGGCGCGTTCCAGGTGCAAATCTTGACCGTCGCTTCGGGAAGGAATCGGCACGGCCAATCCGACGCGCGCTCCGCTCGGCCCGCCGTCCCGGGAAATTTCAGGATCATCAAGTCCAGCGGTTGATGATCGGGCGAGAGTTCGGCGGTTGTGCCATCGCCCCGCGAACGGCGGTACTCGACAAAATACTCGTCCGTCACACGATCGACGGTCACCAGCACCCGTTCCTTGGGCGCATAGACCAACTCGTTTCGCGACGGGCGCAAAACGAAACGATCCAACAGATGGCGACGGAAAGAACGAATCATGCCAGCATCTTGGTCGTCGCGTCGGCCGTTGTCTAGCTCACATCGGTCCGGGCGCGTTGATCTGGTCGGCCGAGCGGTCTTCCCCGGGCGTCGTCGCGCCTGCGGCATCGATCGAATCCTTGCCGAGCGGTTTGCCGGTTTCGCGATCGAAGGTGTCCGGTGAAAGTTTTTCCGGCACGCTGTCCCCGGTCGCCTCCATCCACTCGTCCAGCACTGCCTTGAGCTGCGTTCGGGTTTCCGCGTGTTCAGGCTGTGCGGCCAAGTTGTTCAACTGATGGGGGTCGGTTTTCACGTTGTACAGTTCCACGCTCGGACGCGGTGTCAAAAACACGTCGGCTTGGGCGTCGCTCAACTGGCCCGACGCGCGGAGGGCACGCAGTTGCTGGTGCGAATCGCTGCGGACCGAGTCCGCCGGACCCTGCCATGCCAGGTAGGGCCGTTGGTTGAAGATCAGCAAATGGTCGCCGTCACGCACGCTGCGGCCAAACGCCTCGTAATCGTGCCAGTTGTGCTCCGAAAACGCATACCGGCGAATCGAGGCCGTGGCGTGTTCGAACAGCGGCAACATCGATGCACCCTGCATCGTCTCGGGGGTCTCACAGCCCGCCGCGGACAGCACCGTCGGCGCCAAGTCGATCACGCTGACCAGTTGATCGCTGGCACCGGTCCACTTGATTCCCTTTGGCCAATGGGCGACCAAAGCCGTCTTCATTCCGGAATCGTGCA
>NZ_JBFHKV010000688.1:0-4757 GCF_041595215.1 Stieleria sp.
GTGCATGCCAAAACGGGAAGGGCATGCTGTGCATGCCAAGACGAGTAGGGCATGCTGTGCATGCCAAATGTCACGCACCGCATGACCGAACTCTTGGGAAAGTGAGGCTCGCGCCAAACGGCAGACCATCGTTTGAACTCAACCCGTTCACCCGCCGCGTGCCAGGCTGAGCAATTCGTCGCGTTTACGCAATCGCTCTTTCTTTTCCGCGTCGATCGATTCGCCTTCGGGTACCACGATCTTCTCCAACGTCGCTATGGCGTGGTCGCGGCGTTGTAGCACTCGCAATTGAATCTGTGCCAGACGCAGACACGCATCGTCTGCCAGCGCGCCTTGTTTTTCCACCGCGAGGGCGAGCGGACGAATCGCGTTGACCCATTGACGTTGCGCGCACAGATCCGATGCGTATCGCATCAACGTCGTCTCGGCCAAACCCGCGCCGATTTTAAGCGTGTCCAATCGCAGGAACGCTTGTTGCGCCGCCGGCAAATTGTTTGATTGCAGACTCTGACGGAGCACGTAGGCCAAGCGATTGAATTCGGGATGGGCCTGACATTTTTCGGCCACACGCTCCGGCGACACTTCGGATGTCCGGCGTTTCTTTTTGCGCGACTTTCGTGGGGTCGCAGTCACCGGCACGGCAGGGGAGGGTGATTTAGTTTTGGGTTTCCATTTGCTCGACGCGAGACCGATGTATTGGCTTTTCGAGACGTCGCCGCCGGTCACCTGCAACGCCTTTTCGACCGGGTTTTCAATTTCGTCGTGCTTGTCGCGATCGCGTTGTCGCTGCTTTTCGCCGTACAGCAACGGGTATTGTTGCAACCACTCGTTACGGGAGATCGCATCCCAGCCTTCACAATCGACCTCGTCGGTTTTTAGAAAGTAGATTCCGATCGGGAATCCCATCAGGGCACCGATCACGTGTCCCATCGCGCCCGACATCGCAAAACCGCTAAACACGACGGAGAGGACATCCATGCCGATGAAGAACACACAGATCGTGACGATGCGTGGTTCGGCGGTCCCCACGAACGGGAAGAAGAAGTAGAAGACACTGATCTCGTTTTCCGGGGCCCAAATCAGCGCGATCACCATCAGGGTCGAAATCACACCCGATGCACCGCCGGCGGCTTCTTCGCCGCCCAGAAAAAACATTGGGATCTGCACCACCGCGCCGATCAACAGACAGGTCGCCAGGTAGATCCCCAAGAAGCGACGATTTCCGACTTTGCCTTCCACCACCAAGCCAAAGCAGAACAGGAAGAACATGTTGCCCATCAGGTGAAATGGGTCAAAGTGCATGAAATTGCCAGTCAGCCACTGCAGCGGATTGATTTGGTTGAACTGGATCAACAACCAATCAATTTGTTCCGGTTCCCAATTGCCGATGAAGACCTGGAACGTGGTCGCGAAAAACACGACGATGTTCGTGACGATCAAACCTCCCGTGACCCAAGGCAGGTGATAGAGAGGCGCGTCGGTGCTGTAGGGGATGATCATCCAAAGGACTCACGAAGAACGGTCGGCCCCGACGATCTTGCCACGAACCGTTTCGTTGACCCATGCAAATCGTCGTTTGCCCAGATCATACACCAATCGCGGCGGCCGCTCACGCTTCCGGACGAGATGCCGGCACGTGGAGTTAGCCGGTGGCTCGTGGCTAGGAGGTTACTCTGTGCCGGGTGCGATGTTATCAGCCGTTTGGCGCGAGCCTACGGGCCTCGGTGCGTCTTCTTGGTGGTTGTGGCCCGTACGCTCGCGCGATACGGCTGATCCCACGTGTGATCCGATTCAATCAACAGCCCAACCACGCGTCCCGCCGGGATTCCGGCACGTGGCGTCAGCCAGTGGCGCGTGGCTTGGGACCTGCGTTGTTGATCCGATGTGGGTATCCTATAGCATCACTTGCCGTCCGACTTCTTACTCGATCTTCCTCCGCCATGCGTCCAAACGCGCCGCCCGACCGATCTTCTGGCACTGGAACGACTTTGCCGACTCCTTCTTTCGCGGCCGATTGATGCTGCGTCGATGGATCGTCGGAATGCTGCTCGGGACCGCTCTGGTGGCCGTCACTTCGCCGTGGTTCGTTCGCAGTTACGTGCCGCGCATCGAAGACCCGACGCGGGGAGTCGCGGTGCTGCAACCGGGATCGGATTACCGTTGGCGCAGCGAAGGATACGCGACGACGCAGATCGGACCGATGGGAATGCCGGGGAGGGTGACCCTGGAACACGAGGAACTCGGCGGACTGCGTTTGGCACTCTGGGGAGATTCTCAGGCCGAAGGGGTTTGTGTGGAGGATCGCGAGAAAATCGCGGCCCAGGTGGCGAGGCTGTCGTCGAATCAGATCCACGTTTATCCGTTCGCGCGCAGCGGCGACGACTGCAACGACTGGATCGCACAGATCGCAACGCTACGTGACAACGATGCGCTCACGGTTGACGCCCACGTCTTTCTGGTCGTCGAGTGGTCCGACTGGACAGCTGAGATCGCTGATGCCAAGGAGGAGCTGGATCCATCACAGTCCAAAATCAGTGCGACGTTTCCCGCCTTCCTGATCCAAACCGTTCGCAACATCCTGACGACCGGCGACGGAACGACACGGCGCCGACTCAGGTTTCACCCCGGACCGGTCGAGTCGCCAACAATTTCAAGCCGATCGGGGGCATCGAATCAGACACTGACGTCTTTGGCAAAACGTTTGTCTGGCCAGTTGGAACGGCTGCGCGGGCAATGCGACGCGCCGTGCATCTTCGTTTACGCACCCTTGATCCCCGCCATCACCGACGGTGAAACCCTCTTCAATGACCCGGATCAGCACGTGTTCGACCGTTTCCGCCAATTGTGTTCCGAGCATGGTTTTTACGTACTCGATGCGCGAGACGCGATGGTTGCTGCTGCCCGCGGGGGCGATTGGCCGCGAGGATTTCACAACGGCCAATTCGGGGTGGGGCACTACAACGCGACGGGAAACCGGATCATTGCGGAACAACTGTTGGCGTTTTCCGATCGGTTCGGGGCGTCCGGGCAAGCCCAAAACGACGATCCGGCGAAGGACTGATCCACGATGCAGTTCACGCAGATCGAGTTTCTGATCTTTCTGGGATGGATCCTATTGGCCGTTTGGCGTTGTCGCACACGAGTGACGCGCAATCTGATCCTGCTGGCGGCCAGCTACTACTTTTATTCATATTGGGACTACCGTTTCTGTGGTCTGTTGTTGTTATCCACAGCGGTGGACTATTTCGTGGCCCGACGGATTTCGCATGCGGCAACGTCTCGGGCCAAGCAGGCGTGGTTGTGCGTCAGCCTTGGCGTGAACTTGGGCGTCCTCGGATTTTTCAAGTACTTCAATTTCTTTATCGAGTCCGCGACACCGTTGATCGAATCGGCCGGTCTCAACGCGAGCACGTTGAACATCATCTTGCCGGTCGGCATCTCGTTTTACACCTTCCAGACGCTCAGCTACACGATTGACGTCTATCGCGGAAAAATCCGGCCGACCGATTCGCTACTCGATTTTGCGTTGTATGTCGCGTTCTTTCCCCAGTTGGTCGCCGGGCCGATCGTTCGCGCCAGCGAGTTATTGCCACAGCTAGCGCGGCGGCCGAACTGGTCAGCGCTACGTTTTTACGGCGGGTTTCAACTGGCGCTGTGCGGACTGATCAAAAAAGTGTTGTTGGCGGATCGATTGGGCGAAGTGGTCGACGTCGTGTTCGCCGCCCCGCAATTGTATGGCGGCCTGACCGTGTGGCTGGCCGTGATCGGATACGCCGGGCAGATCTACTATGACTTTTCCGGCTACACCGACATCGCGATCGGTGTCGCGAAGATGCTTGGTTATCGTTTTCCCAAAAACTTTCGACACCCTTACTTGGCGACCAGCGTGGCGGATTTTTGGCATCGCTGGCACATGACGCTTTCACGTTGGCTGCGCGACTATCTTTACATTCCGCTGGGCGGCAGTCGCAGGGGGCCAATTCGAACCAACGTCAATCTGATCATCACGATGGTGCTGGGCGGCCTGTGGCACGGGGCGGCATGGACGTTCGTGCTGTGGGGCTTCTGGCACGGCGCGGCGCTGGTCTGCGAACGCGAACTCCACCGGCGGTATGACGTGCGCAAGGCCGTGTGGCTGGGAAGGCTGTCGACGTTCTTGGTGGTCGTTTTCGGCTGGGTGCTGTTTCGCAGCACGTCATTGGACCACGTGGCATCGATCACGCGGCAGTTGCTGTTTCAGTCACCGGGAATCAATTGGTATCCGCCGTTGGCGATCGCGGCGATCGGGAGCATGGTGCTGGAACATGCCGCCTGGACGACGCGTCTGAGAATCGCGATGCGTTTGCGGGCCGACCGCTGGTACACCCCGATTGCGACGACGGTGATGATCTGGTGCCTGGTCTTGTACGCGCCACGAGGCTTTACCCCGTTCGTGTACTTCCAGTTTTGATGCGATCAGTGCAGCGAGATCGCTTCTTGCAAGGGTCTTAGGACGGCGCTGACGAGATACTCGTCGACCAGATCGCGGCACAGGGAGGACAGCCGCATGAATTCTTTGTCAAACGATTCATCCGGTCCCAGGCTGTCGTATCGGCGAACCGTCAGGTAGACGCTCAGTTGATCTTCGCTGTACTCGCCCGTCCGCACCTGATAGGCCGTGGTCCGGGATTCGAAACTGATTCGGCACTGCGTCCGGCATTCTTCATCGAGCGCGAATTGCAGCGACGGTTCGTTGGAGAGTACTTTGCCGTAGGGCA
>NZ_JBFHKV010000689.1:0-4749 GCF_041595215.1 Stieleria sp.
CGCCAAGAGCCCCTCGCCCCGCCACTGTTGAGGCGTTTGCGACAATGGGGCACCGACAAACATACCGCGGTCGAAATCCGCCCCGACGCCAGCGCACCCTGCTCGGTCCAAATGATCCGCCGACCCCATCTGCAGCGTCTCTCGGCCCCCAAAGGCAAACGCTACTGGCTGGAAGGTCAGACCGATCGCATCAAGACGATCGAGCGGACGAAAGTCGGGGAACGGCTCCGCTAACTCAAAACGAGCGTTGGATCGAGAACTCGGCGATTTCGATCAGGCAGTTTTTGGCTGCCCCGGTGGGCAGATCGGCGATCGCGTCGAGGGCGCGTTGCTTGAATTCGGCTGCCGTTGCGACGGTGAATTCCCTGGCGTCGGATTGATCGAGCCAGTTGCGAATCTGTGAGATCCGGTCGGCGGCCGGGCCGTTGAGGACCGTCAAAATGGCGTTTCGTCGCTCGGGCGTTGCTGTTTCCAGCAGACGGATGATCGGCAGCGTGATTTTTCCCTGTTCCAGATCCGTTCCCAGCGTTTTGCCGACCGCTTCATCGTCGCCCCACAGGTCCAGGAAATCGTCGGCGATCTGGAACGCGATCCCGAGACTGTTGCCGTATTCGGCCAGTCGATCGGTCGTTTCCGCATCGCAACCGGCTTCCGCGGCGGCGAGCGAACAGGCGACGCGACACAGCTCGGCGGTTTTTCCTTGGATGATTTCGAAATAAGTGTCGCGATCGATTTCGAGATCGTCGCGGCCGAGCACTTGACGCAACTCCCCTTCACAAACCAGGCGTGCGGCTTGGCCGACCCACTGGCAGGTGCGGGTGTTGTCGAGTGTCGCAGCCAATTGGAAACTTTGGGCGAACAAATAATCGCCCAGCAGAATACTGGTGTGATTGTTCCATTGGGCGTTGATGGTGGGGACATGCCGACGCGTCGCGGCTTCGTCCAGCACGTCGTCGTGGACCAGCGTCGCGGTATGGACCATCTCCAGAACCGCTCCGATGGTGATGTTGCTTGGCTTCACGCCCCCGAGGGCTTCGGCCATCAGCAAGTGCACGGCCGGCCGCAGACGCTTGCCCCCCAGCGCGACTCCGTGGCGCAGCAACGCCGAAACACCTTCGAAGGGACTTTGCAACTGCGAGCGCAGGGTGGCTTCGACCTCGGCCAACGGCGTGGCGATGGGACCATAAAGTCGCTGCAACAGCGGATTGGCCGAGGGGGCGGCACTGTTCTTGGACACGCGGACCGCGTGATCGCCCGTCGGGGGGGATCGGCGGGATTCGCTCTGCGCCACAGCGTTGCGTGTGCCGCTGACTCGGCTGTCGGTGTCGACCTGTACCGTGTCGGAGCGGTCTCGAAACGTCTCAGAAGCGTCCATTTTCTTACGCGTGTCAGCAGGAAGGGGGAACGGGGTGATCGGTTGCAATAGAAACGAAACCGCAATTAGAAACCAGGGACAACGAAATCAAAGGGGGACGATTGGTCGCATCAGGAATGCGAGCCGGGATTTCGCACGAACGTGCCCGACTGGCCACCTTCTTTCCCTTCCAATTGTGTCGGACCGATCTGCATCGCCCGATCGACGGATTTGAGCATGTCGTAAACCGTCAGCGCGGCGACACTGGCGCCGGTGAGGGCTTCCATTTCGATGCCGGTCTTTCCCGACGTGGCGCAGGTGACGCGACAGATCAGCTGCGGGGGCGAGGTCGGCTGCGGCGATTCGGTTTCCTTAGCCGTCTGTTCGTCTGCCCACTCGAAGTCGACTTCCGCGGACTCGATCGGGATCGCGTGACAGAGGGGGATCAGATGGGGCGTCCACTTGGTCGCCGCGATGGCGGCCAGCCGTGCGACCGCCAGCACATCGCCTTTACGGCTGGTCCCTTGCCGCACCAGTTCGGCCGCTTGGGCGTTCATGGAGATCCGCGACGAGGCGGTGGCGATGCGTTTGGTGACCGATTTGGCGGAGACGTCGACCATGTGGACGTTGCCATCGGCGTCGAAGTGGTTGGAAGGCATTTTCTTAGTTTCAAGTTTCAAGTTCCAGGTTCCAAAGGTTTGTTGCCGATGGCCGTCGGAGCGATTCTGTAACGAAATCTCTCCACTCCGCAACCCGCTGCCGCCAACTTGAAACCTGAAACTTGAAACTTGAAACATAAAAAAAACGCCACACATTTGCGGGAAATGTGTGGCGTTCTCGTTGTGGTCGGTGGTGAAGCGTGCATCCTGCGGCGGCCTGAGCCGGGGCAGGAATCGTTCACACCAGTTCTTTCTTTGCTCCGACGAGTGTTCTCAGTCGTTCAGCCAACAGATGGGCGTCGAACGGCTTTTTGAACGTCTCGTTGATGCTGCTTCGATCAAAACTCATCGGCTGGCCGTCATCGGGCAACAGCGCGATCAGAATGACATCGGTGAAATCCGCATTTTTGCGCAGGTTCTGGCAAATCTGTACGGCTTCGATCTTGCCGATCGAAAAGTCCACGATGATGCAGTCTGGCGTGAAGCTTTCGGCTTGAATTCCGGCTTCGAAACCGCTCGCCGCAACTGCGACCTTGAACGATTTTTCCGGCGGTAATTCTCGCTTCAAGTTCTCGATCAAAACTTGATCTTGGGCGACGATCAGGCACTTGGCCATCGCTTCGTCCTCCAAGTCACCCAACGGCATGCCGTGCTCCTTCAGGAACTTGATCAGGTATTCACGTGGAATACGACGATCTTGTGATCCTGGGATTCGGTAGCCTTTCAAACGCCCCGAATCGAACCATTTTGAAACAGTTCGGGGTGCGACTTTGCAAATCTTGGCGACCTGTCCAGTCGTAAAGACCTTCATATCAGGCTCTCCATAACGCCTCGTTGATTATTCCCTCGAACAATGGTGCGTCGGTACCCAATGTTCTCATGGCCTTGGTCGATCAGTTGTGCCGCACGCCTTCTCGTTCGTTTCATCTGTCTCACCGGTCCTGATCGCTGAGACAAAGTCTTACGAACCTGAATGCTGTCGTGTACTGCAAACCGAAAGCTGGGTCAGGCCACCCGGCTCACATCCTGTGACGCTTACCGAACGGGATCACTTGCTAGGTTTCAAACGTTTACAAACGGATCACTCCGCTTTGGTCGGGGTAGATGCTGTGACGTCCGGCGACCAACGCCCAACGTTCCATTGGTGAAACACGGCTGACATGATGATGGGTGTTGTCATCATGCCGATGTTTACAGGAACGTTCGGCTATAGTCGCCATCTGCCTTCGAGAAGGAGAGGTGTCACGAACGCGACGCCCTCGACTCGATTGCTTTCCCAGAATCCCCCCCTGGGCGGATCCACAACTCGGCTGCCACCAGCCCTCCTGCCTCGAGACGGTGAAAACCGTTCTCCGCGAGAGAACCCAGTCGAAAACTGTCGATCCGAGACTTAGTGTCGAGCAAAACCGCCCCAATTCTTTAGGGCGTTTGGAAGGGAACAAGCGTCATGGCCCCTGTGACGGTCCTTGACCGGATCAATCGGGACGGCCGGATCGATGCCGGTGATGCAAAACACCCGTGTTTCCGGGACTTTAGACACCGAAGGCACGGATTCTGTTGCACCGAAACAGACGATTTGCGAAGAAAAAAAACTTTTTATAAAGTTCATTTTCGTTCCCAATCGGTCTAGACAGCATGCCAATCGACGAGTCATCTGGCCGCAAAATCAGTCGCACCTTCACGCCACTCCGCCACCACTGCAACCAACATGCAAGACAACGCTCGCGCCTTCTTTGAACAAGCCATCGCCACGCCCAGTCCCTCGGGATACGAAGAGCGGATCCAGAAACTGATTCGAGATTACATCACGCCCCATGCCGACCGCGTGCGCATCGATGTGCACGGCAACTTGATCGCCGAAGTCGGCAACGGTGACGGACCGCGTTTGATGCTGGCCGGACACTGCGATCAAATCGGGATGTTGGTTTCCCACATCGATGAAAACGGTTTTGTGTACGCGCAAACCATCGGCGGTTGGGATCCCCAACAATTGATCGGGCAAGCCATGTCGATCTGGACCGACTCCGGTGAAGTCCCCGCGGTCATCAGCCGCAAACCCATTCACCTGCTCAACAACGACGAACGCAAAAAGGTTGTCGGACTGGACGAAATGTGGTTGGACGTCGGTGCCAACAACGACAAACAGGCGCGCGAGAAGATACGCATCGGCGACCCGATCACGTTGGACCTGCAGCTGCGCCCGCTGATGAACTCACTCGTCAGCGGTCCCGGGATGGATAACAAGACCGGGATGTGGACGGTGATCGAAGCGTTGCGACGCGCGAACGAACTGGCCGGCGCCGGCGGGATCGGCTGCCACCTGCACAGCGTCTCCACCGTTCAAGAAGAAATCGGACTGCGTGGCGCCAAAACCGCCGCCGGTGGAATCAATCCCGACGTCGCCATCGCCGTCGATGTGACCCACGCCTCGGACTGCCCCACCATCGACAAAAACAAACAAGGCGACATTCGCCTCGGCGGCGGACCGGTGATCTTTCGCGGACCCAACATCAACCCCAAAGTCGCCGCGCGGCTGATCGAACTGGCCGAAGCAAACAGCATCCCCTACCAACTGGCCGCCATCGGACGGGCGACCCCCAACGATGCCAACGTCTTGCAACTCCACGGTGCCGGCGTCGCCACCGGGCTGGTGGCGATCCCCAATCGCTACATGCACTCTGCCGTCGAAGCGATTTCGCTGGACGACATCGATCACGTCGCGCAACTTCTCGCCCA
>NZ_JBFHKV010000690.1:0-4740 GCF_041595215.1 Stieleria sp.
CCGGCAAAACGGGCATCTTTCCATGACCCTGCATCGAGTTGGCGGAGATGATCGAGACTGAGTTCGGTGACACGTCCCGTTCCGTCGGTGGTGCGATCGACGGTCTTGTCGTGCATCAAGACGACCGCCCCATCGCCGCAGCGGTAGACATCAAATTCGCAGCCGCTGGCGCCAA
Organism: Stieleria sp.; assembly: GCF_041595215.1. Classification (NCBI taxonomy): domain Bacteria; kingdom Pseudomonadati; phylum Planctomycetota; class Planctomycetia; order Pirellulales; family Pirellulaceae; genus Stieleria; species Stieleria sp. The sequence continues at coordinate 176 of NZ_JBFHKV010000690.1, forward strand.
CCTGGATCGCCTCGCTGATCGCGACCAACGTGTTCTCCGGTGCGACCGCTGAATAACCTCGATGGGCAACCGTCTCACAAGCCCCCACGGCCCCAGAGACATCGCTGTCGTCCTCGGGCAATCGACGCACCGAAACGTCGTCAAACGAAGCGATGCAACCGCTCACGCCCAGCCCCACACAGCCGCGGTCTCGGTCGACACAATAATGGCTGCTCAAGACCTGTTTCCCGTCCAAGTGGACTTCCACGTACGATTGGCGAACGATCGCTTTCAGCCGTCGAGGCCGGTTCAACTCGCTGGACTTCGACGCCGCAGCCGTCTGGCGAACGCTCCACTGACGCGGAGTCGTCCGGACGGCAAACTCCACACCGTTCTTTTGCGTCGCATCAAACCGAACCGGCACCTGGGACCACGGCGTCTGTCCGTCTTCAGAAGCCCGCACCAGCAGCGAAACCCAACGCGCCGGGTCGCGGACTTTCAAAAACGTCACCGTGGCTTCGACTTCATAGTTCTTCCAGGACGGGTCACCGAACGTGATGTAACTGTCCGATTCCATCGACCGCGCCAGCAGCACTCCATCGGCCTGTTCCCAGTCGCCCGAAACCACCGACCAGCCCGTCGGCAGACTCCCCCTGCCGTCGAAGGTCTCGATGTGTGCAGGACCTTGTGTGTTGGCAGGGGCCTGTGTGTTGGCAGGACGTTGTGCGTGAGCGGGGGGCAACAGCGCGATCACGGCGCTCAACAAGATGGTAAGCCGCAGTGGCATCGGGGCAACTCTCTGGTGGCAATGATTCAAAACGAGAGGGTCTAAACCGTACGTGGCGGCAGGGTGACCCATTTCAACCAGAAATCCCCCAGTGATCGCATCGCCCGAACGAAAGCGTTCAGATCGACCGGTTTGGTGATGTAGCAATTGGCGTTTTCGCCATAGGCTTCCAACACATCACGCTCATCGTCGGAGGTGGTCAACACGATGACGGGCAGAAACTGCAAGGCGTCATCGGCGCGAATCTCCTTGAGGACTTCGTGGCCATTTTTACGCGGCATGTTCAAGTCCAACAAGACGACGTCGGGGCGGCGCGCGTCGGAATACTTGCCTTCACGGCGTAGATAAGCCAATGCCTCGACGCCATCTTCCACATGATGTAACCGTTCCGTCACACAACCTTCACGCAACGCCTCGATCGTCAGCATCGCATCACTGGGACTGTCTTCGACCAACAACACTTCAATCTTTCGTTTCGCATCGAGAGAGTCGTCTGGCGGAGTCATGGTTTATGCCGGCAATAGAGTGAAAAAGAAGGTGCTGCCCGAGCCCGGTTCGGACTCCACCCAGATTCGTCCACTGTGACGCTCGACGATTCGCTTGGCGATGGCGAGTCCCAACCCCGTACCAGGATAACGGGTTCGTCCGTGCAGCCGTTGAAAAATGACAAAGATCCTGTCTTGATATTCGCTCTCCAGGCCGATTCCGTTGTCGCGGACCGAAAAACGCCACAGGTCCGACTCACGCTCGGCCGCGATCTTGATATGCGGCGCGTCCTCGCCGCAGAATTTGATCGCGTTGCCGATCAGATTTTGGAACAATTGAATCAGCTGGTCCCGATCCCCCTTGATACTGGGCAACTCATCGACGTCGATCACCGCGTCGTGCTCTTCAATCGCGACGGCGAGGTTTTTCAGGGCGTCGTCCACCACGCCGTGCATGTCCACCGCGACCATTTCTCGGCCGCGAGATTGCACCCGGGAATAGTCCAACAAATTGTTGATCAACTGCTGCATCCGTTTTGCACCATCGACCGCGTGGCCGAGAAACTTCTGGACGCGCTCATCGGCTTGATCGGCCAACGCCATTTCCAGCAGTTGGCAATGCCCGGCCACGGCGCGGAGCGGCTCTTGCAAGTCATGTGACGCGACGTAGGCGAACTGTTGCAGATCGGCATTGCTCCGCTCCAGAGCCTCCTTCGCCCGCGCCAATGCCTCCGCCTGCCGCTCCCGCTGCAGTTCCTGCAATTTAATCTTTGTGATGTCGCGGGCGACCCCGAAGAGCCCCGTGATCTGTCCGTCTTCATCGTACAGCGGCATTTTGGTGACCAGCACCCAACGCGGTGGACCTCCATCACGCACCGGCATTTCTTCCTTGTTGACGATGGGTTCCCCCGTCTCCATGATCTTCTGTTCGTCAATGGCGGTTTCGGTGTGCAGCTCGCCCGACCAGATCTGTTGATCCGTCTTGCCGATCAATTCATCGGGGTGCTCAAATCCCGCATCACGTGCCATCGCTTGGTTGGCACGCAGAATTCGGCCTTGGCGATCCTTGAAGAAAACGGCATCGGGAATCGTGCTGAGCAATGAATTGATCAAGAACTGCTCGCGGCGCAACATCGCATTGGTTTGTTCAAGCTGCTCCGCATTCTCCTTCAACGCCTCCACGCGGGCTTGATCGGCCGCCCGGCGTTGCAAGGCACGCGCCGTGCGATCATCCGTTTTGATCACGAACCAGAGGGCGACGCCGTAGGCGACCAACCGCAAAAAGTGCCATCCCCACCACGGCAAATCCCAAAGCTTGGATTGTTGGAACATGATCGCCGCGGCGCCAAAGAGCGCGCAGTGCAGGCAGAACAGCAGGTCGTCCTGGTTGCCGGTCTCACGGTACGTCAATACCATCCGAACCGTCGCGGAGAACATCAACAGCCCGCCGCCAATGTTCATCTGCTGTGCCAGCGGCGTGAATTGACTGCCCTCGGTCATCTTCGGCAGTCGGTCCCCCAGCAGAATCGAACCGATGCCGACCGCGAGCGACACGACCAACACCGCCCAAGGCCACCACTGCGCCCACCGTTTCCATTCGCGCGGTAACCAGACCATCGCAAACAGCAACCCGCCGGTGACCGTCGCCAGACTGTGCAGCCAAACAAACGTCGTGCCCACATAGACCATCGCGTGCAGCCCATCCAGAACGCCCATCCCGACCAACGCCGACGCGATCCACGTGTTGTAGCTGGTGCCTGATTGCAGCCGTTCCAACGACAGCAACATCCACGCGACCCCCAAGGCCACGATCGCCCCGGCCATCTCAACGGTCGAATGAAAGGGCTCGTGTGGCCAGCTCAAATCCGCGAACTGCCATCGCGCCGCAATCAACGTCAACATATGAACGGCCAGACTGACAATCAGAATGGTCCAAAGGGTCCCGACCAGTTCGGCCGTTCGCTGTTCTGCGTCAACCGGACTTGAACGAGGACCGCTCATGATGGAGGCAACCAGGGGAGGAGCTGTGGGCCGTCGACTTCATGCTTTCACACCTGATTGTAGCCGCTGGCCGCGGACCGCGTGCAGTGTTGGACGCCAAGGCCGCCTTACGGAGCGAGTTGCAATTGAAACCATTCCACCATCGATTCGGTCGACCGACGAGCGTCTTCATCGCGGAACCCGTGGCCGGCGCCGGCGACTTCGATCAGCCGACTCATGACGTTCGCCTTCTCAAAGGCGGCATGGATGGTTCGACTGTGCTCGATCGGTACCAGATCATCCTTGTCCCCGGCGATCAACAGCGTCGGTGGATCGTCCGGGGTCACATGAACCAGCGGCGAATCCTCTTCGGCAAGCTTCAGATCAAGATCCAAGGCCGGAAATCTTGCGTAGGCGTCCAGCCGATCGGGCGCGTCCTTGACCATGATCCGCAGATCGGTCGGCGCGACAAAGGCGACGACCGCGGCGACGCGATTGGAAACCCGCTCGACCGGGTCGCTGGCCGCCGGATCGCCATCATCCGACGCCGTCCCCAACATCAGGGACAGATGGCCGCCGGCGCTGTAGCCATAGACGCCGAGTCGTTGCGGGTCGATCTTAAACCGATCCGCGTTCAGGCGAACGAACCGGACGCTACGACGAACGTCCGAAACCGCTTCGGGGATCGAGAACTTGGGGCTGCTGCCATGGCGGACGGCAAAGACGGTGAAGCCCTTGTCGGTCAACGGCTTGAACCGGCCCTGCATCTGCTCCGGCGGCTGCCAGCGGGAATACCAACCGCCACTGACCATGAACATGACACCCGCCCCATTGGCGTTTTCGGTCGGCGTGAACACGTCCATGGTCATCGCCAATCCCGACTTGTGGCCATAAACGACGTCCGGTGTGATCGTGACCTCGGCTCGCACCGAAGTCCCCATCAACAGTCCAATCACCAATCCACAAACCAACCCTAATTGTCGCATCGAATGTCATCCCACAAGTGTCACAAACCCACCGGCCAGCTTCAACAACTCAGCCGGCCCAAAAGCATTCGGATCATTGTAGTCGTCACATCCCCAACGGTGTCCGCAACCGCCCACCAAGCCGCGTCAGCCAGTGGCCCCAGCACGCAGCGTCAGCCAGTGGCCCCAGCACGCGGCGTCAGCCAGTGGCGCGGAGAAGAGATGGCAAAACAATACGGGGCAAAACAATACGGGGCAAAACAATACGGGGCAGAACGATGACAAGAACCAAGCCGCACGCCATCAACGAATCCAGCAACCGTTGGTGTCCAGCCTTCAGGCGCCCTCCCCACGATCCAAAGGATCGCC
>NZ_JBFHKV010000691.1:0-4737 GCF_041595215.1 Stieleria sp.
ACAGCCCCGACGGGTAACGCGGTGAAGCACTTTTTAGCGGTAGGGCGCGAGCCCTCCGGTATTTGGGCAACGATGAGGGACCGGAGGGCTTGCGCCCTGCCGTTAACACCTCGCAAAACGCCGGGCATAAATGCTTCACAGCGTTGCCCGACGGGGTTCGCGTGCCTTGAGCGCCGACCACCGACCGACGCAAGAACGTTCGACTTTGACGCGTGTTCATTCGGAAAACTTCGACCGTTTCGATGCGTTGGATTCGTCGTAGGAAGCATCGGATCTTACGAGTCGGAAAGGCTTCCAGGCTCGTCATTCCGTCGTCGACAAGCTGGCAGCCTCTCCCACTCATGCTCCGTGGGTAGCTTACTCGATGATCGCCAACAAGTCGCCTGCTTCGACTTGGGTTCCGGGCGGCGCGTGGATGGTTTTGATGACACCCGATTTGGGCGCGTTGACGGTGGTCTCCATCTTCATCGCCTCCAGCACCATCAGCTTCTGCCCTTCCTTGACCTTGCTGCCCTCTTCGACGGCGACGGTGATCACCATGCCCGGCATGCTGGACGCCACCTGGTTTTCGTCGCGGGGATCGGCTTTGACCGCCGCTTTGGTTTCCGGTTCCAGGGACTTGTCGTAAACCGTGATTTCACGCGGCTGGCCGTTGAGTTCGAAAAAGACGGTGCGTGTCCCGTCGGGGTGCGGTTGGCCGACAGTCAGGAAACGGATGATCAACCGTTTTCCCTTTTCGATGTCGACGGCGATTTCTTCACCGGGTTGCTGACCGTACAAAAAGTTCGGCGTGGGCAACTTAGCGACATCACCGTAAGTCTGTTGGTGTGTGGCGAAGTCGGCAAAGACCTTGGGGTACAACAAATGGGTCACCGCGGACTGATCGCAGGCCGGTTCACCGATCAGCCCGGCGGCTTCTTTTCTGGCCGCTTCGATGTCGGCGTCGGGCATGGATTCACCGGGCCGGTTGGTCACGGCCGGTTCGTCACCCAGAATTTTCTTCATCACCGCTTCGGGGAATCCGCCCGGCGGTTGCCCCATCCGTCCGCCGATCAGATCGAGCACGCTGGCCGGATACGCCAGTGATTTGTCGCTGGTCAGGACTTCGTCGGCCGACATTTCGTTGGCGACCAAGAACAGCGCCATGTCGCCGACGGCCTTGCTGGTCGGCGTCACTTTGACGATGTCCCCGAACAACGCGTTGACTTGGGCGTATGCCTTGCAGACTTCGGCCCATTGGTCGCTCAATCCCAAGGCACGGGCCTGCTGGTACAGGTTGGTGTACTGCCCGCCGGGCATCTCGTGTTCGTACAAATCACCGGTGGCCGGCAACACGGAACTTTCAAACGGCGTGTAGAACTCGCGTGCCGCCTGCCAGTAGGTCGCCAAATTGGTCAGCGCTTCGGTGCGCAAGGGGCTTTCACGCGGGGTGTCTCGCAAGGCTTCGACGAGCGAATTCAAATTCACCTGGCTGGTGCCGCCGGACAACGGTGCCAGCGCGGCATCGGCGATTTGCAGTCCCTCATCGGCAGCGGCCAGAATGGTCGACGCTTGGATGCCGGCGGTATCGTGCGTGTGCAGGTGGATCGGGATTCCGATCTCCTCGCGCAACGCCCGGATCAGTTTGACAGCCGCTTTGGGTTTCAACAGCCCCGCCATGTCTTTGATGGCCAACAAATGGGCGCCCATCTTTTCGAGCTGTTTGGCGAGATTGATGTAGTACGCCAAGTCGTACTTGGTGCGTCGGGGGTTTTGCAGATCGCCGGTGTAGCAAATCGACGCTTCGCAAATCCCACCCTCCTCGATCACCGCTTCCATCGCCACGCGCATGTTCTGTTCCCAGTTCAGCGCGTCGAAGACTCGAAAGACATCCATCCCAGCCTGGACGGCTTCACGCACGAACAATCGCACGACGTTGTCGGGATAGTTCGTGTAGCCGACGGCGTTGCTGGCCCGCAGCAACATTTGGGTCAGGATATTGGGAACCGCTTCGCGCAAGTCCGCCAGTCGTTGCCATGGCGATTCCTTCAAGAATCGCATGCTGGTGTCGAACGTCGCTCCGCCCCACATTTCCAAAGAGAACAGCTGGGACGCGTGGTGCGCATACGCCGGTGCGATGTGCACCATGTCATAGGTGCGGACACGGGTCGCCAGCAACGACTGGTGGGCGTCTCGCATGGTCGTGTCGGTCAGCAGCAGCCCCTTTTGCTCTCCGATCCATTTGACCAGGCCTTCGACACCGGACTCGCGGAAAATGTCTTTGGTCCCCTTGGGAGGATCCGCCAACGGCGGGACTTCGGGTACCGGCGCAGGTGTACGCCGGGTGGCAACCGGACGCCCGGCGACCAACTCATTGCCGTTGACGATTGTGTCCGCCAGGTAGTTCAACAGCTTGGTCGCCCGGTCGCGACGCTTGGGCAGCTCGAACAATTCGGGCGTCGTGTCGATCAATCGCGTGGTCGCTTCACCGGCGAGAAAGATCGGATGATTGATCAACTTGATCAGGAACGGGATGTTGGTTTTGACACCCCGAATCCGGAATTCTTGAAGACAGCGATCCATCCGCGAACCGGCGGCGGCCAACGACGGAGCCCGCGCGGTGACCTTGACCAACATCGAGTCGTAAAACGGATTGACCACCGCGCCGCTGAATGCCGTCCCGGCGTCCAATCGGATTCCCAATCCGGCCGCCGACCGATAGTGCGTGATCCGGCCGTAATCCGGCAGAAACTGATTGGCGGGGTCTTCGGTGGTCACCCGGCACTGCATCGCAAAGCCGGTGGTGCGGATGTTTTCCTGGGCACCAATCCCGACCACTTCATCGGTCAGCTTGTGCCCCTGCGCGATTAGAATCTGGCTGCGAACGATGTCGATTCCGGTGACTTCTTCGGTCACGGTATGCTCGACTTGAATCCGCGGATTGACTTCGATGAAAAAGAATTGGTTGGAATCCACATCCAACAGAAACTCGACCGTTCCGGCGTTCTCATAGCAAGAACCGTCCGACCCGACCGCCTTTCCGATCTTCAACGCCGCTTCGCACAAACCGTCACGGACTTCCGACGGCAGATTGGGCGCCGGCGCCAATTCGACGACCTTTTGATGCCGGCGTTGGACGCTGCAATCGCGTTCGTACAGGTGCACCAGGTTGGTGCCGTCGCCGATGATCTGGACTTCGATGTGTCGAGCGCGTCTGACGAAACGTTCCAAGAACACTTCATCGCTGCCGAAGGCGGTTTTCGATTCACGCATCGCCGCTTCCAACGCGGTCGGCAACTCGTCGGCCGATGCGACGACCCGCATCCCCCGTCCGCCGCCGCCGTGGGCCGCTTTCAGCATCACCGGATAGCCCAACGTATCCGCCAGCGCGATCGCCGCATCGGGATCACGCAGCGGCTCATTCTTGCCACCCAACACAGGGACGCCGGCTTTCTCGGCCAACTCGCGGGCCGACATTTTGTCACCGAGCTGATTGAGCGATCGGACGCTAGGACCGACAAACACGATCCCCGCTTTGCCGAGCGCCTCGGCGAATCCCGGTCGTTCGGACAAGAATCCGTAGCCCGGGTGCACCGCATCGATGTCATGTTTCTTGCACAGCGCGACGATCGCATCGATGTTCAAATACGATCGAATCGGCTCCCCCGGTTCACCGATCTGGTAGGCCTCGTCGGCTTTGAACCGGTGCAGCGCGTAGCGGTCTTCGTAGGAATAGATTGCGACGGTCCGAATCCCAAGCTCCGTGGCACTTCGGAAGACGCGCGTCGCGATTTCGCTGCGGTTGGCAACCAATAATTTTCGAAAGGGCCGAATCGTCATCAAAAAGCAATCCAACTGGAAGAACAGGTTCTAGTGATGGAACACGAGTGGCATCGGGGCATACGAGGACCGTCGCCGGACCCGCAATTTAACGAATTTGCCGGTGTACGACAGCACAGGCCCGCAGGAGCGACGAAACACGAATCGAATCCCCGCCGCCGCCCCACTTCATCCACCCCGCTGCCATGGCCGTCGGTCCCTGCACATCCTGAACAACCCACCCGGGCTGGGAGGGTCGAGTGGAGCGTGGGGAGGGTCAAACGGTCAGGCTGATCGCCATCGGAGCGGAAACGGTTGGTGAGTTCCGCAACCACAAGAATCACTGTAGCCAGAGCACGGGCAGTCGTGACACGACGCTACAGCCCCAGCACGTACGCAAAAATCAACGGTGCGACGATCGAGGCGTCGCTGTGGATCATGAACTTGGGTGTTTCGCGGCTGAGTTTTTCCCAGGTGATTTTTTCGTTCGGCACCGCACCGCTGTACCCGCCATAACTGGTCTCGGCATCGCTGATCTGGCAGAAATAACTCCACAGCGGCACGTCCTCTTTCAGGTCTTGCCGCATCATCGGGACCACACAGATCGAGAAATCACCGGCAATTCCGCCGCCGATTTGAAAGAAACCGATGGGGTGTTGCTGGGAACTTTCGCGATACCACGCGGCCAATTTTTCCAGCTGCGCGGTGCCCGGCTTCATCGCATGGTGTCCGGCGACAGTTCCGTCGATGACACGGGCGGTGAAGATATTGCCCAGCGTGCTGTCCTCGACGCCCGGAACAAAAACGGGGATGCCGGCGTCTTTGGCCGCCGCGACCCAACTGTTTTCGCGCGGGACTTGAAAGTGTTGTGGCAACTCTGGGTCGTCCAGCAATTCAAACATGAACTCCGCCGGCGTGCGGGGCTGGTTCGAATCGGCG
>NZ_JBFHKV010000692.1:0-4731 GCF_041595215.1 Stieleria sp.
GGGTGACGGTGGTGTTCGCATCCGTCTTGCCCAGCAAAAACTTGTCGACAAAGGCTTCGACTTCCGGACGCTGACTGGCGGGGAGTCGACAATGCGGGTGACCGGCGACGATCGAAAATCCGAACCGGTCGCCAATTCCAAACGTTTTCCAGACTTCGTGAGCGGCTCGGCAGGAGACATAACCCGACTCGTCGGCCAGCCATTCGTAGTCCGGATTGCCCAGCACCAACAACGCTCGCGGCGCAATCATCGCCATCAATTCATGATGGTCATAGGGAAGTTTCTCAACGGCGCCGGAAAACTGAAACATCTCCTCCAGAAACCACGCGCGACTGGTCTTGCCGAGGGTTTCCACGTTGCCCAGTGTTTCTGAAACCCGCCAGGCTGCGGCACCGCCTCCACCGGATTCCTGGGCAATTGTCAGTGCGATCCGTTCGTCGAAGGCTCCGGCAAACAGGGCCATCTTTCCGGCAAACGAACAACCTGTCACCGCAAGACGCTTACGATTGATCGGAAGGTCATCCGCGACGAGTTCAAGGCCATCAATGATTCGGCTGATTCCCCACGACCAGGCGCTGTAGGCGCCGATGTCGGTCAACTCTGGATAGAGCCGATTGATCGGTTCCTCGCCGCGTTTCTGCTGATGAGCCATCACCTGACTGAAATTGAACGCGATCGTCGCGATCTTGCGGTTGGTAAAGATTTCGGCAGGAAGGCTCCCGCTGCCGCCGCCGAAACCGATCCCGATGACGGCGGGAAAGGGCCCGTCACCCTCCGGTATTCGAACCCGAGCCGTCAGCGTCAGCGTCTCGCCGTTCTCGGTCACCTTCACGGTGAGCGTGTTATTCTCGAAGCTGGCGACGATCCCGTTTGGCTTCGGTGGCTTCTTCCCAATCCCATACGTTTCGATCTCCGCTTTGATCTCCGATCGGCGACGCTCCCAGTCGTTGAATTCTGTCGAACGCCCGCTGCCATCCGACCAGGCGAAGGGATCGGGAAGAGACCGAATCGCGGGCAACGCGTCGAAATCAGGTAACACAGGCTGCGGAAACGTTACGCCGGTGTGCTCAACGTCGTAAACCAGTGGAACGTCCTGGGCGGGGCACGCCATGGTGGCGAACAGGACGAGAGTGATCAGTGAACCGATCACCGCCAGTGGCATGGCTTTTCGCATGATTGAACACTCCAGGAACGACGTCGTTTCGAGCACGCTCGCGTCAGCTTAACACAGACAAATGGACCGGAAATCAAACCGGCAGGCTTTCAAATCCAGGAATCCTAACCAGTCGGGGGGCAATGCGTTTCCGCTGCGTTGGCAACTTTCGACTCATATCGAACCGATCTGCGTTACGCTACAGTTCGGCATCCCATCGCATTCCATTGGCCGAGCAAAACCATGTCAAACGTCGATCAAGCAGCCCCGCAGAACGAGAACGCCCTGGCGGGATCAGAACACACCGAAAAGATCAAGTCGCAGGTTCTGGAAAAAGTCGGCAGGCCCCCACGCCTGCATCGCGTCGAGGTCTGTCGTCACCACAACGGCAACTATCGGGTCAACGTCTGGGAGAGATTGGAGCCGACAGGGGACTCCGCATACTCAACCCGCGCCCACATTCTGTCGTCCTACTATTTAAAGGTCTCGGATTCTGGTGAGATCATTCGCAGCAACCCCCCGCTGACCAAACTGCGTTTCTCGGCTTGAACTTAACCACCGACCGCCCACGGTGAAGCGTCTCGCCGGTGAGGGGGCGCGACAGGACCGATGGACCTGATGTGCCCGATTGGTCCGATCGGATGATCGCTGCCCCATGATCGTTGCCCCGGCACGCATCACGTACTAAAAACCACGGGCGCACCGGGTGACTCGACTGGCCGATCACTCACCCGCGAATTTCCACCACTCGCGCGAGCGTTCATTCGAAGTCGTAGACCGCGAACACGCTGACTTGGAATCGAAGGCCGTCGATCGCGTTTGCGGTGATGTCCTCACCAACTTCTCCGTCCTCCTCCTCATCGTACGACCAGTACATTTCGGACGCCATGTACGCGGAGTACGAAGAGGCACCGGACGAGCCCCCGTTTTCCGTCGGCCACAGCGTTTTCAATTTCCCCAATTTGACGCCGAGCGCATCGGCGGTCACGGCGGCCGACTTCTTTGCCTTCTCGATCGCCGACTTCATCGCCTCGCGCCGTTGCTCATCATTGATTTTGCCGACGAACAGAATGTTGGGACCGCCGCTGTTGCTGCTGTCTATCGAGTAGCCATAGTTCTCGTCCATCATCGCCTGCATTTCTTTCATCTTTTCAAGCGACTCTTCGTCGATTTCCGGCTTATTCTTTTCTCCTTTGAAATCGCGCTGGCTGATTTGGTCTCTCAGCCCTTGCGGCAGCAGTGACAGTGCGTCGGCATCTTTGGTCGGCAACGGCCAATCGACTTTCAGTGACGTGGTTGCGGTGTATACGGTCGGAACAGAATCCATGTCGGGAGCGGCTTGTCCCATTTGCCGCTGCATCATTTGCATCATCTGCATGTACTGACGTTGCTCGGAATTCTCATTCCCACCGGAGGAGAGTTGTGTCGAAGTGAATTGAATCGAATCGGTGTCCGCGTTCATCTCGCCTAATTCTTTACGAACGCGTTCCTTGTGTGCCGCCAACGAACGCACGGCCGACTTGGCGTCTTTTCCCTGCGCTTGGATCGACATCGTCAATCGGAGCGCCGACGGCTCGACCGCGACGACGGCCGTCCCCCGCGCGACGATGCCTTCGGGCATGGACGAAGATTGAGCAACGGTCGTTGCCGGGGTCAGCAAGCCGATCGCCAAAACAATCCCGGCCAGGCGTGTGGTTCGTAAAAACCGGTTCGGATTCATTCGCGTCGCGTCCCGTTTCATGATCTACTCCCAAAGTGCTGTCGTGTGAGGACGGGGTTAAAAGGAAAACATGCCATCGTATTCTTGAAGATGAGTCTTGATGATTTTTTTGACGCGGTCGTCGCGGAGTGGCTGGAGCGCCGTCCGAACGGCCTCCTCGTCCTGCCACTGGACCACTTGCGCGCAGCGACGATAGATCTCGATCGCGTCATCGTCGGTCCGTTTCGCTTTTGCCAACGCGATGGCCAACAGCGTCAGGGGGCGCTCGACGCCGCCGAGTCGATCGAGTAGCGGATCGAGCGGTATTTCTTTTCCCAGCGAAACGAGCAGCGTGTCGGCGATCGCGGCCGAGGTTTTGTTCTCAGTCTTGCTCAGTCGGTTCAAGGTGTCTTCCGAGAGCGACTGTGTGGTCCTCTGCAGCGGGTGCAAGCCCGCGCTGCGATAGACCACGGGGACGCCGATGTTCTCTTCCTGTATCCCCTCAAACGAGTTATTGCAACTGAGCCGCAGTAGAGCCGCGTCGACAATCTCGTGGTTCGGATGTTCCAGTAGGACGACGGCACGATCGACCGAGAGCGACGACAGGTCACCCAACGCCAATGCGGCTGCAGTGCGGCGCAGTATCGCGTCTTCGGCAGACTGTTCGACCAAAGCGAGCGCTTCGGCGGTCGCATGGCGGCGACTGACTCTGGCAAGGACCGCCAACAGCACGGCGCGATGTCGACGCGATTTTGCCGACGTGTATCGGTCGATCAGCCATTGTGTGACCTCGGCTTGGTGCGGATGAATGCCACTGACTTTGCGTTTGGCCAACAGGCCCGAGTCATCCGTCGCCAAGTCGTCTTCGTCGACGAGCGTCGCATGATGATCGCCGAGTCCGCCGGTGAGGGAGCGTTGCAGCAAGTGCACCAATCGGACCAACAATTCGTTCGACAGGTCCTCGGATCGACCGAGAAATTCATCCAGCGCGTTCGCGATCTCTGTCGACTCGATCAACGTGGCGGCGTCCCAGTTCGCTGCCAACGAACTGTCTGTTTCTTCCGACGTCAGGTCGTTCAGATGATCCCGCACCCATTTCACGCGAGCTTCTGCCGGCAACCAGTCGACGACCAAATCAACCCTCGGATCCGTGTCGGAGGCCTGCTGCGCCGCTTGCAAGATCGCGTCGGCACGGCCAACATCCCCACAGGTCGCCAATGCCGCGTTGGCCCAGCGACGTTCGGTTTCGCTGCCGTCCGCTGTGCCATCCACTGTGCCGTTTTGGGTGGCGCCGGCTTCGGCAATCTGACGCAGGATCGGCTCGCAGTTGCGGATCCAGGTAGGCCGCGCAAGACTCTCATCGTGCTGCTGCCACCGGGTCATCCAGTAAGCTGCACTTCCGAGTCGACTGGGGTCCACTTGTGAAAGTCGCTCGGAGTCTTCGTCGTCGCTTGCTTTGGTTGGCCCGGCAGGACTCGCCGGTGCGTTACCAAACAGCGACGCCGCCAAGTCCAGCGGAGACGAATCTTCCGATGCCGTTTCCATCTCGGATTCCGGCTCTGAGTCTTCGTTCGATCCGCTTGCTCCAAAGAATCCGCCAATCTGGTCGAGTTGATCCGTTTGCGACGTTGATTCTTGGACCGATGTCGTGTCTTGGTCAGGCGTATTCACGCTGTCCGCAAACGTTTCGTTCTCTGGAGCGGTGGTTTTTTTACCCGTTTTACTGAAGCGTTCAGGGATCGGTCGCATCAATTCGATCGCTGCGATCGCCCGCCCTTCGGTCATCGAGAACGCGAGACGCCACCGCTCCAACTCGTCTGCCACGCTTTTCTCGCGAAACTCTTCCACACAGGGAATGAATGCCCGCATCGCCGCCACC
>NZ_JBFHKV010000693.1:0-4725 GCF_041595215.1 Stieleria sp.
AACCCGGCGGGCTTCCCACAAGCGCGACAACTGTCGTATTTCTACGCCGTTCGCGCCGGCGGCCGCTTGGAATTGGAACTCGACGGACTGTCCGAAGGCTGGCAACAGATCGACTGGAGCACGGTGCCCCCGATGTTGCGCGAAGCGGAAAACCGAAACGCACCGGTGTTCGCCCTCCGCGCCGTCGTTCCCACCAGCCCACTGATCGTGCGTGCCCAACGGCATTCGATCGCCGACGCGCTCAAGCTGCGGGTGGCCCAAGGTTCCTTGACCACCATCCTGTCGCCGACCGGTGATCAACTGACCGCCGTCGAAGTGACCGTCGAAGTCATCCAGCGCAGCAGTCTGAGTGTCGGTCTGCCCGATGGCGGCGAACTGTTCAGCATCTTCGTCAACGGCGAAAGCGTCAATTCGATTCGTCAGGGAGGCGACACGCACACCTGGCAGTTCTACATCCTGCCGGGCATCGACGACCGCACCGCAACCGTCCGCTTTGTCTATTCGGTGTCGGGAAATCGGTTGCGGGATTTAAAATTGATCAGCCCCCAATTGAACGTGCCGCTGGAAAACATCCAATGGAATGTTGTTGCACCGAAAGGATTTGAGCTGACCGATCACGACGGCAATTTGGAATTGATCAGCCAGACCAACCAAGAGCAATACGATCGCAGCTCGTATTTGTCCAAAGCGGTCGGCAAGCGACAAGCCCAGGCGCAACAGGCCGCCCAGTTACTCGAACAAGCCAACCAGTTGTTGCAGGCCGGTGAACAAACCAAGGCCCGCTGGGCACTCAACAGCGTCGCCAATCAATACGCCTTGGACGCAGCCTCCAACGAAGACGCCCGCGTGCAGCTTGAGAATCTGCAAACGCAGCAAGCGATCGTCGGACTCAACACACGTCGTCAGCGTCTGTATCTGTACAACACGCCCAGCGACACCGTGTCGGGAGACAACCCACAACTCCGCGAGGCCGCCGCCGACAACCCGATCCTGCAACAGGACCAATTGAATTTCCGACCTCAACAATTGAGTCAGCTGCTGCGTGGCAACACGACCGAGGACAACGCGGTGCTGCAACAGATCGCCGCCCGTCTGGTCCGTCACCAACGCACCACCGAACCGGCCCCGCAAGCGATCATCATCAGCCTGCCCGAAGAAGGCTCGGTCTATACGTTCGGTCGCACCGTGCAAGTTGCCGAAAACGCACCGTTGGAACTCGATCTGGAATTCGCCTCGCAGTACAGAATCCAAGCCTGGCAAATGGCCTTGGTCACGCTGTTACTGGCCGGCTTCGCAGCCGCGCTCGCCTTCGCCACCACCGGCCGCCAGCGCGACGAAAGGGACGTGGGGTAAGCATCTTGCTTGCCTCGCTCCAAGGCTCCGCCTTGGAACGCCGGTCAATTGCAGACCAGTAGGTCACGCTGTGCGTGACAATCGGCATGCACAGCATGCCCTCCTTCTCTTTCCACCAGAGGGCCTGCCGTCGGCGCAAACCGGCGGTCCGTCGCGCTCTCACGCGAACATCATGATGATCGCTTGGGCGGCGATAATTCGCAGACCAGTAGGTCACGCTGTGCGTGACAATCGGCATGCACAGCATGCCCTACTTTTCTTTCCATCAGAGGGCCTACCGTCGGCGCGAACCGCGGGTCCGCACCGCGGTCTCACGCGAACATCATGATGATCGCTTGGGCGGCGATGATTCGCAGGATCATCGTCAGCGGGTAAACGGCTGCATAGGCCGTCGAACTGGCTTCGGAGTCGGCCTGAGAATTCGCGAACGCCAGCGCCGGCGGATCGGTCATGCTGCCGGCGATCACGCCGCAGATCGTCAAGTAGTTCTGTTTCCAAATCATTCGCGCCGCGATTCCCGTCGTCAGCAAAGGGACCATCGTGACGATGATGCCCAGCCCCATCCATTGGACGCCCTGGACACTGAGCGCGGCTTCGAAGAAGGTTTCACCCGCGCCCAAGCCTGCGCAGGCGAGAAAAAGAATGATCCCCAACTCCCGGAGCGCCAGGTTGGCCGAGTAGGGGATGTACCAGACAAACTTTCCGACGCTGCCGATCAGACTGAACACAATCGCGGCCACCAGCGGCCCGCCGGCAAACCCCAGCCGGATCGGGAACGGGACACCGGGCAGATGAAACGGAATCATCCCGGCGACGACCCCGATCGCGATGCCGAAGAATAGCGGCGAAAAGTGCGTCTCCTTCATCGACTTGCCGGAGTTCCCCAGGAATTTGGTGACCCGTTCGATCGACTCTTTGTCACCGACAATGTGTGCGATATCGCCATAGTGAAAGCGGCTTGATCCCCGCGCGGTCAACTCGACGCCCGATCGAATGATCCGTGTGACCGACGTGTTAAAGACTTTGTCCAGCGACAGCTCACGGAGTGTCTTTCGCAAGGCTTGGGGATCGGTCACCAGGACGCGGCGATAGGCCACTTCGCCCGGCTCCTTCATCAGATCGACATCGACTTTGCGACCGATAACCGGCTCGATCCGATCCAACGTGCTTCGTGGGCCGACGAGTTGAACGAGGTCGCCGTCGTGCAAGTCCGTTTCGTCCGTTGCGGCTTGAACGATGTCTTCACCCGCGCGTCTGATCCGCGAAATACGGACGCCGGAATCTTCGACGCCAGGGATTTGGCCGAAGGGAATGGATCCTAAATGGGGGTTGTCGATCACGATCGTGCGACGCTCGATCGGTTCATGATCCTGTTTCTCAAGCTCCTTGATTTGAGCCACTTCGTCATTGACGTTGATGCCGAACAGCCGTCGAATCAAAAGCATCGAGGCAATGATCCCGATGATGCCGCCGGGGTACGCGACGGCGTAGGCCGAGGCAAGCGATCCGATTCCCGCGGGCCTTTCGTTGCCCGACAGTGACAGCGCCGCCTGCTCCGCGGCTCCCAGGGAAGGCGTATTGGTCGTCGCCCCGCTGAACAACCCCGCCGAGGTGAACACGGGCAGTTCCAGCAACAACACAAAGGCGCAGATCAAGATAACCGCCTGCACCACGATCGAGAGCGCCATGGAATTGAGCAAGATGCCTTGCTTCTTCCACAGCTCAATCACGCCGGGACCGAGCTGCAATCCGATCGTGAAGACGAACAAGATCAGCCCGAACTCTTTGGTGAAATCCGCGATCTCCGGATCGATCGACGCGCCGAAGTGGCCGAACAAGATGCCGGCAAACAGCACCCCCGCCGGCCCCAGCCCGATCCCCCGGATGCGAATTCCGCCCAACAACAGCCCGCAAACAGCGACGAGCGTGACGATCAAGATTGCGGCGGCGACGGGTGGCATGGATCAAAGACTTCCGTAACGGTGTGTGGGCTGATTCGTCACAGAGCGTGAAAACTCAGGACCTGTTGCGGCAGAACAGATTTGCTGCTCAACGCGTGCATCGCCGGTGCCCCCTCGTGGGGCCGTCGCTTGAGACGCGTTGCACCCGACGTTTGCCTTGCTTCGTGCACGAATCAGTTGCGTTTGAAGGGTGTCGTACTGGATCAATCGGCTGCACTCAATGGGACGGGTGGAACCCCCAAGTCGCCAATAGCCTTTGTCCACCGATTGCGGTGGGGAATGCGCTGTTAGGGATCGAAAATCAGATCTGGTGGGCCAGCTGCCAGAAAACGCGCCGGCCACAATCAAAGCACTCCATCGCCCCATTGCGGGGCGTGCAGTTTTTAACGTCACCCTCCTGGCAGGAGGGTCGAGCGCAGCGAGGGGAGGGTTTCCGCTACCCCGCGTTCACCGATGCCAACAACGACGCCGATAGAGCCCTCCCCGCTCCGAGCGCAAACTCCTCCGCGACCCTCCCAAAGGGAGGGAGACTTCACCTCCATGATGAACCGACGGCTTAACTTAATGCCTATGGGGTCGAGCGCAACGAGGGAGGGCTGCCGCCGACGATTTCCCCGCCCCCCAAATCGACGGCAGATCCCGATCCCTGGAACAATGCAATTTGGCACGATGAACTTCCATGACCTCGCTAGACAACCGAACCCGAATCAGGCAAAATACGTCCTGAGTCGCAAGACACGCACCCGTGGCACAACTGGATAGCGCATCGGTCTTCGGAACCGAGGGTTGCAGGTTCGAATCCTGCCGGGTGTATCGAAGCCTTCTCCTGACACGTCGTCACGTGTCGGGAGCGGGCTTTTTTCGTTTTCACAGCGAAAGTGAGACAAGAAGATGGGTGACAGGAAAATCGGTGGGGATCGCTGAGAACAGCGAATCCACGTCAGCAACCGGCCCAATGGATCGGGTCCCTTCGGGTCCCCGCGCCCCATTTTCCTGTCGATCCGCTTCCCGACACCCCCATCTTTCTGCCCGCAATTTGCGGCCATCTGCGTCGTTCCCTCGAGGCTGAGTTCCCTGGATCCGATGACCTGCCCGTAAACGGGCCAACGCGTTACAAATGCCCCGCCTAGTGTCATCGCCGTTTCCGTCTGCTTCCACGCACCAGCCGCGTCCCACAACACTAGCAACCAATTGCTAGCGAAACCAATTGGTGCGTGGCACCATTTGAGCCGGTCCATCTATCTGTTTTTGTAAAACTCTTCCACCGCGATGGCTGCTGCCTCGTGGTCTCTGAATGTCAGTCACTCTTCACATTTCCAGAGGTGGACCGAATCAAAGATGATCCGGCAATCTGGACCGCCCTTGAAAGTAAATCTGGGCCCGTGTTTGTCTTTCTCGTTGACGAGGGTGA
>NZ_JBFHKV010000694.1:0-4724 GCF_041595215.1 Stieleria sp.
CTGAGCGAGAGAATGACGGCCAGAAAGTAATAGAGTTGCATCAGGAAATCGTTGAGAAGCCGGGGGGGTGCAACGGCAGAAAGAAGAGCGGCAGAGGCTTCCAGACTGTCAATTCAATGGCGACGGACTGGAAATCGATTCCACGGTTCGGGCCATCAGTATTGTTGCTTCGTTCTCGGGCGCGACCCGTGTTTCTACGAACTGCCCCGATTTCAACTCACCTGGAGTCCATTTTTGCCGGTCGATTCCGCCGGAACCCGCAAAAACCTCTCATTTCGCCAGATTGCCGTGCCCGCTAGACTACGGGGGAAAGGAATGCCGTCTTCTACTGACCACGAATTGCCCCGAATGTCGACGACCGAAATCAAGGTCAAGGGTGCCCGCGAGCACAACCTCTGTGACGTCAATCTGACCCTGCCGCGTGGTGAACTGGTTTGTTTTTCCGGTGTCTCGGGCAGTGGAAAGTCGTCTCTGGCCTTCGACACGCTGTATGCCGAGGGCCAACGCCGGTACGTCGAGTCGCTCTCCAATTACGCCCGGCAATTCATGGGCCAGATGCCCAAGCCCGATGTCGATCTGGTCAGCGGCCTGAGCCCCTCGATTTCGATAGCCCAAAAATCGACCGGCAACAATCCCCGCAGCACCGTCGGCACGATCACCGAGATCTACGACTTCTTGCGCGTCCTGTTCGCCCGTGTCGCGACGCCCAACTGCCCCAATTGCCACGTCCCGATCGCCGCCCAACCGTCTGACGCAATCACGTCGCGGATCTTGGATCTGGACCCCGAAGAAACCATCTGGGTTCTGGCGCCGCTGGTCCGCGGGCACAAGGGCGAATTCAAAGACCTGTTCGAAGACCTGCGTAAACAAGGGTTCACACGCGCCCGCGTGGACAACGAAACGATTCGCCTGTCAGATCCTCCACCACTGGATCGGGCCCGTCGCCACGATGTCGAAGTGGTCGTCGATCGCGTGGGCATCGATGATCGCGACCGCGGACGCATCAACGAAGCGGTCGATCTGGCGCTGAAACTCGGCGATGCGTCGGTGATCGTGTCGCTGTCGGAGCCCAACAGCGATTCGGCGCGACCGGCCAAAGAAGACATCCTGTTTTCTTCGCGTTACTCGTGCGGTTCCTGTGGTGAAAGTTTTCGCCCGCCGACGCCGCAACTGTTTTCGTTCAACAGTCCGCAAGGGATGTGCGAAGCCTGTGACGGGCTCGGGCATCTGTACACGTTTGTTCCGGAGTTGATCATTCCCGACGAATCCAAGTCGATTCGCAAGGGAGCGATCACGCTGCTGGGCCAATGGGGCGACATCGGTCGTTATCGTCGGCACATCTACAAAGGCTTCGCGACCGCGATGGACAAGCTGCTCGAACTCGAGCCGGGTTCGATGCTGGAAACGCGTTGGCGGGACCTGCCCGCCGAAGCCCAGAAGATGTGGTTGTGGGGCAGCGACTCGACGTATCAATTGACGTGGCGCGGCGGCCGAAAGAGTCGCAAGTACACCGGGTCGTTCGACGGGTTTATTCCCGAGCTGCTTGATCGCTATCGCACGACCAAGAACAAGATGCAGTTGCGGCATCTTGAAAAGTTCATGAACACGATCGATTGCGTCGATTGCCAAGGCCGTCGGCTGAATCGCCAGGCCAGTGCGGCGACGATCACGACGACATCGGACGCGTTCGAAGACAATCACGCGCTCTCGCTGCCCGATTTGTGCGAGTTGTCGATCGATCAGTTGAGTCAGTTTTTCGCCGAGATCAGCTTGGGAGAAACCGACGCCAAGATCGCGGCCGAAGCGTTGAAAGAGATCCGCACGCGACTGGGGTTCTTGCTCGGCGTCGGTCTGGATTATCTGACATTGGGCCGAACCGCACCGACGCTTTCCGGTGGCGAATCACAACGCATTCGTTTGGCCGGCCAGATCGGCAGCGGGCTGGTCGGCGTGCTGTACATCTTGGACGAACCGTCGATCGGATTGCACGCCCGAGACAACGACCGATTGATCGAAACGCTGGTGCGGCTCCGCGATGCCGGCAACACGTTGATCGTCGTCGAGCATGACGAAGACACGATGCGGGCGGCCGATCGGATCGTCGACTTTGGTCCCGGCCCGGGAGTTCGCGGCGGAGAAATCGTCGGGATCGGCGGGGCGGACGAATTGGGGGCGAACAAGCGCAGTGTCACCGGCCAGTTTCTTTCCGGTGATCGTCAGATCGCGATCCCAGAAACGCCGCGGCCGATCGACGGCGAAGCCCAACTGACGATTCACGGCGCCCGGTTTCACAACTTGCGAAACGTCGATGCGACGATTCCGCTGGGAACCGTGACGTGCGTGACCGGTGTCTCCGGCAGCGGAAAAAGTTCGTTGATTGGCGGCATCTTGGAACCCGCCCTGCGGCGTGAACTCAACGGTGCCGAATGCGAACCCGGTGACCACGATTCAATCAGCGGTCTGGAATTTTTGGACAAGACGATCGCGATCGATCAATCACCGATCGGGCGAACGCCACGCAGCAACCCGGCGACGTACGTCAAAGTCTTTGACGAAATCCGCAACCTGTTCGCCAAACTGACCGAAGCGAAAACGCGTGGCTACACCGCCAGTCGATTCAGCTTTAACGTCGATGGCGGACGCTGCGCCGCCTGTGACGGCAACGGCGCGTCAAAGCTGGAAATGGATTTCTTGGCCGACATCTGGGTGACGTGCCCGGTTTGCGGCGGGAAACGATACAACCGCGAAACGCTTTCGGTCCAATTCAAAGGCGCGTCGATCGCCGACGTGCTGGAAATGGACATCGCCCAGGCGCTCGAGCTGTTTCAAAACGTTCCCAAAGTTGCCGAAAAACTGCAAACCCTGGTCGACGTCGGTCTGGAGTATTTGAAACTCGGCCAACCCTCCCCGACGCTTTCGGGCGGCGAAGCCCAGCGGATCAAACTCTCGCGTGAGCTGAGTAAACGAGAAACCGGCAAGACGCTGTATGTGCTGGACGAACCGACGACCGGATTGCACTTCGCCGACATCGAATTGTTGCTCCGCGTGATTCACGGCTTGGCCGATCGCGGCAACACCGTGGTGATCGTCGAACACAACATGGACGTCATCAAAACGGCCGACTACGTGCTCGACCTGGGTCCCGAAGGCGGCGCCGGCGGTGGAAAAATTGTGGCCGCCGGGCGACCGATCGACATCGCCAAAAACATGGACAGCTACACCGGCGCGGCATTGGCCAAAGTGATGGGTGTCAAACGTCGCAAGCCGGCCAAGCACCACGCGACCGCCACGAGAGCGTCGGCTGCGTTGGCACCGCCGCCGGAAAAGGCCAAAACCCACTTGGTGGTCCAGTCGGCTTCGGAACACAACCTGAAATCGGTCTCCGCGGAAATTCCCCGTGACGCCATGACCGTGTTCTGTGGCCCCAGCGGTAGCGGCAAAAGCTCGATGGCGATGGACACGATTTACGCCGAAGGCCAACGTCGCTACGTCGAATCGCTTTCGTCCTACGCAAGACAATTCATCGGCCAGGTGCAAAAACCCAAGGTCGAACGGATCGAAGGGTTATCACCGGCGGTCGCGTTGGAACAAAAAAACCTCGGGCATTCGCCGCGCAGTACCGTCGGCACGGTCACCGAGATTTATGATTTCTTGCGGATCTTGATGGCGCGGCTGGGGACACGACACTGTCCGGATTGCGGCGTCGAAGTCGGCACGCAGACTCCCGAGCAAATCGCGGAGAAAGTGTTGTCGATGCCCGAAGGGACGCGAGCCTTGTTGCTCTCGCCGATCGAAGTGGTGGCCGGAGAAGCGTCCAAGGACACCTGGCAATCGCTGCGTAGCCAAGGTTTCCAGCGGATTCGAATCGATGGAAAAACGGTCTCGCTCGACGAAGCACCGGCACTCGACCCGCGGAAACGACAAACCGTTCAAGTCGTCGTGGACCGGATCGCGGTCAACGACGAGGAGCGCTCGCGGATCAGCGACAGCGTCGAACAAGGGCTATCGTTGGGGATCGGCGTGATCCAGGTCGCGATCGCCAACCCGGATCGCGACGAACAATACTGGGAAACGATCACACACAGCCAGCATCTCGTCTGCGGTGAATGCGGCAGATCTTTTCCCACACTGACACCACACCACTTTTCGTTCAACAGCTCTGTCGGCTGGTGTCCGCAGTGCGAAGGACTGGGCAAGCAAACCGGAACCAACCCAGCCGCCCTGATCGATTCGCCGCGTAAAACGCTCGCCGACGGTGCCGCACTGCTGTGGCCGAGTGTCGATCACGAGGTCTCGCTATGGTTGTTGCGGGCGTTGTCGCGGCAGACCGGCATCCCGATCGATCTGCCGTTCGACGAGTTGACCGCCACACACCGCCGATTGCTGTTTCACGGGCTGGGCGACCGCTGGATCGAAGTCCGGCAAAGCGATGCGAAACCGAATTCAACGTCCACCGCCAAATTGTTTCGCTTTCGATTCAAAGGCTTTTATCCGGCGCTAGAGGAAGCGTCGCGTTTGACACCGGGATTGCGCGGCAAGCTGGAACAGTTCGTCGACGACATCAACTGCAGTGCCTGCGACGGATCGCGATTGCGTGAAGAAGCAGCCGCCTGTCAGTTTCGCGGTTGGACGATGGCCGATCTGGTTCACATGCCGCTGGATCGTTTGGATGGCGTCGTCACCGATTGGAAACTCGATCGCCGGGAGAAAAAGATCGCCGGCGA
>NZ_JBFHKV010000695.1:0-4723 GCF_041595215.1 Stieleria sp.
CCCAATGTTCGGATCTTTGCGATTCGGGTCTTGTCGACGGCACTGTTTCTGGTCACCGCGGTCTTTCATCATTTGATGCTCCGCCAGCGCAGTCCGCTGCACGTGCAACTCGTGCTCGATCACCCCAAGTCCTTGGTGTATCGAATGCGGAAGGTGCTGTGGGGGATCGCCGTCTTGCTGCCGGTCCTGTTTGCGCTGATGGCATTGGCCGGCTATCTGGAAACGACCTTTCGGTTAGGCCATTCGCTTCAGATGACATTCTTGTTGCTGGTGGCGACGGTTTTGGTGTACGGGCTGCTGACGCGTTGGTTGATGCTGCGGCGGCGCGATTTGGCACGGCGAAAAGCGATGGAATTGCGGCAGCGAAAACTCAAGGAAATGGAGAACTCGGAATCCCAACCGGTGGCCAACTCGGTCGGCATCGTCTTGGAAGAGGAAGAAGTCGGTGACCTGGATACCCTGGACGAACAGGGGCGACAAACCGTCTTCGTCCTGGCGTCGCTGATGGTGCTGGTCGGACTCGGATGGATCTGGAGTGATTTGGTCCCCGCGCTGGCGTATTTTGACGACGTGACGATCTGGAACGTCGGGACCGGCGAGAACATCGAAACGGTCAGCCTGCTCGACGTGCTGTACAGTTTGCTCGGTCTGGCGTTGATGGTCTATGCGACGGGCGTCGTCCCTCGCGTGTTCGAATTGATGGTCCGTGGCAGAACCTCGCTCGACGGCGGAGCACGCTACGCGATCGCCACCTTGATGCGCTACGTGATCGTTGTCGTCGGTAGCTTTATTATCTTGAGCCTACTGAGCGTGCCCTACAACCAACTCGGTTGGCTGCTGGCAGCCGCATCGGTTGGTCTCGGTTTCGGGTTGCAGGAAATCGTGGCGAACTTCGTCTCGGGAATTATCCTGCTGCTCGAACGCCCCGTCCGCGTCGGCGATGTGGTCACGATCGATGGCACCACCGGAATCGTATCTCGCATTCAAATGCGCGCCACCACGGTCACCAACTGGGACCGCAAAGAGCTGGTGATTCCGAACAAAGATCTGATCACGCAAAAGTTGCTCAACTGGTCGCTCACCAACGTCATCAACCGGTTGACCATCGAAGTCGGTGTGGAGTACGGCAGCGATCCCGATCAGGTCCGCGAACTGCTCTATCAAGTCGTGCGGTCCCATCCTCAGGTGCTCACCGATCCGCCGCCCTTGATCAATTTCGACACGTTCGGTGACAGCTCGTTGAACTTTGCCGTCCGGTTCTTTCTCGAAAAATTGGACAACCGGATCGAAGTGACGCACCAGATCAACACCGCGATCGCGGACGCCTTTGCCAAGGCCGGTATCACGATTCCGTTCCCCCAGAGAGACGTGCACGTGGACGTCCTTGGCGACGGCAACGCGTTGCCGCTGTCCCTCCGCCGCGGAAACGATTGACCTTTGAGGCTACGCCGTGAAGTATTTTCTAGCGGTAGGGCGCGAGCCCTCCGGACGCTCTGTGATCGCTGGATGACCCCGGCGGGGTCAAAGCCAGTAGCCGGAGGTGAGCGCAGCGACACCTCCGGACATCCGGCGCCCGTCCGGACGCGACCCCGAAGGGTGTCGAAGCAAATCGCGCCTGATCCCTCGAAGTCGGCCTGATGCCCCGGGTGAACGAGCCTCCCGATCAACTCTTTCCTGAACGCGGACTTCGGCACCGCTGGCGGATTGATTCGCTGCGACCCCGTCCGGGGTCGATAGGAATCGGCTGACGTGCTCTCCGGAGGTGGCGCTGCGCTGACCTCCGGCTACCCGCTGAAATCCCTTCGGGATACTGAAATCGCTGACCCTCGAACCGGCAGTCAGAGAATCCGCTTCGGTGGAATGATCACGTTGGATACCAGGAGGCCGCCGACCAGGCTGGCGCCGACCAGCATCATTTCAAACCCGAACTGAACCCCTTCGAGGGTCTGGTGCTGCCACAGCGCCGACAGCGACCGGTAGCCGAACGAACCCGGGACCAGGATTAGCATGCCCGGTGTCAGCGGGACCAACGCCGGGATGTCGCGGATTCTGGCGTACAGATTGCTGACACATCCGACCGACAAGGCTCCGCAAAACGAACCGACTTCGATGCCGAATTGCGGCCCGATTCCCCAGCTGGCCAGGACCCCCAGGGTCGACACCAAGGAGATGATCGGCCATTGTCGCCAGCGGGCACGAAACACGATCGCAAACGCGATCGGCGCCAGCGCCAGGGCGATCCATTGCCAATAGGGCTCGGGCAACGGGCGCGGTCCCAGTTGCGGATGAAGACGATCCAGCAGACGCCAGACCAGAAACACGCCCACGACCAACGTCGCCAACGAAACCAATGCCCCGGACAATCGGGCCACTCCGGCCGACAAATGCCCGACGGCCAACTCCGTCAACGCGACCGTCAGACGCAGACCCGGAATCAAGATGATCAGACCGGCCAGCGTGACCAGGCGATCATCGATCGGAACCAGATAGGCCGCGACCAGCAAGGAACTGGTCGCCGCCGCGACACCGGCCAGCGGTTCCAACAGCCCCGATTCCCATCGCCAATACTCGTGCAGCAACTCGATCCCCGCGACGAGCGCCCCGATCAGCCCCGCCGCGGCGATTTCCCAAGGCGTTCCGCCGAAGAAAACGGCGACGGCGGCACAGGCGACCGCGCAGGCGGAGATGTAGACCGGCCGGCGATACAAGGGCGTCGCCTCGTCGATCCGTTTTAATTCCGCCATCGCCACGTCGGTGCCGATCTCCAGACGATCCACTCGGCTGAGCAGTTGGTCAAACCGAATCAGTTTGTCGACGTTCACCGGGCCACTGTCGACGCGTCGGACCACGGTCATTTCATCGCCCGACCGGTCACGCAGCGAAATCACCAGCGCCGTCGGGGTGTACAAGAACTCGCCGTGGATGCTCAACGCGTCGGCCACTCGACCCATCACGCGTTCGAGACGGTGCGACGGCGTGCCGTAGCGATGCAACATGATCGCCGCTTCGATCAAGAATGCCTGTGTCGGAGGCGTTTTCTGCGAGTTTTCCATCCGCAGGGTTTTAATCCGCCACACCCGTTGGTGTCTAGGCTTCGCCCAATACCTCTGGCAGCCGCGTGGCCCCTTACCGACGCGTGCGGGCCTGTCTCTTTTTCTCTCCCGCAAGAACAAAGCGCGCCCGAAGCTCAATCAACACGAGCCCTGTTGAACACAAACATTGCGACGTTCCAACTCGGGGTAACGACACGTTTCATAATCGCTCCGCTCCGCTCATTTCTGGGTCACATTGCTCGTGCTTCCAACACGATCGGTCTCGTTGATCGGTTGTCCTCGCGAGACGGATTGTCCCATGCCAACCGCGAGTCAATCCATCCATCATGAGTTTCTGGTCAATCACACTGGTCGTGACGGGGGCAATTTGTGTTCTGATTTCGCTTCTGCAGTCGCGGCATTCGACGGCATCCGAGGATTTTATTGCGGTCCACAAAGGAATGGAGGACGAGCGAATCGGCTCGCAACTCAAACAGGGGCCGTGGAGAGTGGACGCGACGCTTGGGATCCAATTCGGCGCCGCCTTGATCGCGCTCGGCCTGCTGTGGCAGCTGATTCTGTCAGTCTATTGGTTTTGAAATCGAAACGCCTAAAGCCTGGACACCAACGATTGCTGAATTTCGATTTGGGACAACTCAGTTCCCCCACAAGAATGCAACGAGCAGTAGCCCAATGAGAAGGATCCCCAGGCCGAGCAGCACGAGGGAGAGCAGGGGAGGTTTGCCGGCGGCGGGTGACACGTTGATTGGAAGGGGGGCCGACGCAGTTGACGAGGTCGCCGGCGCCGGCAGTTCGGCCGTTTCGGTCAGACTTTGACGCCTCGCGTTCTCCTGGTGCTCGACTTCGAGTTGCTGTTCGATTTCCGCCAGCGTCATCGCAACCTCGCGGGCCGTTTGCGGGCGTTTGGAGGGATGTTTCGCCAGCAGTCGATTGATGATGCGGGCCAGACCCGGATGCAAGTGCGGGCAAACCTTTTCGACTGGATCAAATTCCGCTTGTGTGACGTTGATCAACGTGGACGCGGAGTCGGTCCCTCCGAACGGTTCGTGGCCACTGAGCAAATGGTAGAGCACGCTTCCCAGACTAAACAGATCGCTGCGATGATCGACCGTTTTTGCTGTCGCTTGTTCCGGCGACATGTACTTGGGTGTCCCCAGCACGACGCCCGATTGAGTCAGCCGAACGTCGGACGTTTGACTGCGGGCAAGTCCGAAATCCAGAATCTTGACGCGTCCCGTCTCCGCTTCCAGCCAGAGGTTTTCCGGTTTGATGTCGCGATGGATCAAGTCAAGTTGATGGGCGGCGGCCAGTCCGGTCGCGACCTGCCGTCCGATGTTGGCGACGACACGCGGATCGATACGGCCTTCGCGTTTCAGTTTCTGTCGCAATGATTCCCCGACCAGGTGCCGCATCGCGATGAACGGGATGCCCTCGTGCTCACCGACCTGATAGATCGTCACGATGTTCTCGTGATCGATTCGGGCCGCGGATTCGGCTTCGCGGAGAAATCGTTTTCGGGCCATCTCGTTGGCCGCAACATCCGGTTTCATGACCTTCAACGCGACCGTTCGACGCAGTCGCGGGTCTTCGGCCCGGTAAACGATCCCCATCCCGCCGACGCCGATCACGTCGACCAAGCGATAGTCTCCCACGTGTTCCGATTCGAAGGA
>NZ_JBFHKV010000696.1:0-4714 GCF_041595215.1 Stieleria sp.
GCGTTCGGTTCCGATCCAGAAAACGATCTGGAATTCAACGGGAACGGGACTGTCGCTTACGTTAATAACGGCGCCGAGCTGCAAGCTTACCGGCTTGATTTTGACGGTTTATTCCTGGATGAGCGTTCAAATTCGCCACCAGGTCTCGCGGCAATGCCATTTGCAACATCAGGCGCCGTCTCGGTCACGAACGACCTCAACAGCGATTCGCTCGCCAGAGATCCTCGAAGCGGACGCTTGATCGCGACCACGGGCGAGAAACAGTTCACCACCTTTACCGAACCCTCGAGCGGGGACTCGTTTGAGGCCATTCAGCAGGTGACTGATGGTGTTACACAAACCTTTGACACTTCTTCGTTACTCAAACTGGTCTACTCCAGCGACCGGCCGCGAAGTGCGTACGGACTTTCCGACGACGGATTTCTCATCGAATTTGATCGTTCGGTCGACGGCGACCCGCGAATGAATCCGGAACGCTTCCTGACGCCGGATGACTGGGAATTTGATCGGCTTCGTGACAAGGGCCTTGCATCTGCCGCCGACCTGTTACTTGCCGACGACATTGGCGACGACAAACACCTGTACGTGGCTACCTCCAATCGAGAGGGCGGCGGCGGGATCACGCTTTATCGCCGCGACGGAGCCAACGGCGACCTGACATTCGACCCGACGATCGACGGGTTTGAACGATTAAACGGCGTCCGGACCCTGCAACTCAGCCCCGACGGCGGCACCTTGTGGGCAGCTTCGATAGGCACCGTGCGACCCTACACGCGGGACCAGACGACCGGATACCTGACGCCTAGAACGGGGACGGGCGGTCTCAATCTCATCAATGAGTTTGCCATCGACCCCGACTCTGACTTCATTTTCCTCGCCCTCGGTGGTTCCGATGGCGGGATTGCCACGCGGTTGCAAAGCAATATCGCTGACGAACCGGGTGCCCGGTTCGAACCGCTGCCAAACGCGACGAGC
Organism: Stieleria sp.; assembly: GCF_041595215.1. Taxonomy (NCBI): domain Bacteria; kingdom Pseudomonadati; phylum Planctomycetota; class Planctomycetia; order Pirellulales; family Pirellulaceae; genus Stieleria; species Stieleria sp. The sequence continues at coordinate 976 of NZ_JBFHKV010000696.1, forward strand.
GTGAAACTGATTGGCAACCAGATCTACGCCGGCACAAGCGACGGTCTGCTGAAGGTCTACAACGTTAATGACGAAGGCGAGCTGACGCTGCTGCAGACCGTTTCCAGCGGTTCGGGCGGTGCCGGCTCTCTGAGCGACGTCGTCGATATCGTCTCCAGCCAAGATGATCGCTACGTCTTCGCCGGTTCCGCCGAGGGCGTGATCGTCAGTTATCGACGCGATCATTCCACCGGAAGGCTTTCCTTTTCGCAACGCACCGCAGAAGGAATTCTGGGCATCGAGGGGATCGTCGGGATGACCTCACTGACCTTCGCCGCCTCCGAGAACCAATACCTGCCCGATGTGCTGTATGTCACCAGCCCGAACGGTTGGACGGCGATCCAAATCACACTCAGCAACTTTGTTCGCACGAGTAGCTACCGGGTCGGATTTGATGACAACTTCGCCTCACTGACAGTTGCATCTGATGATGCGGAAGGCGGCGGTGATTTCAGCGACAGCCTCAGCTCCACCGGCGTCAGCGTCGTCCCGTTGACCATCAAAACGTTTAGCGGTGCCGATGGTGTATCGATCGCCGGTCAACCGGGCAAACTGACCCTCGACACCGGGCCGGGCAGTGACTTCGTCAGTTTGAGATCGGTCTCGGGTGAAGAGACGACCATCGAACTCGGCGGTGGCGACGACACGATCGACATCAACCTGCCAGGGCTGGACATCTCCGATGACGACGCGATTGTCTCGATCAACGGTGACAGCCCTCTGTTCGACAACAATCCACCGCTGGGCGATACGCTGACCTACATCGTCGGCGGGCTATCGTTTGATGCCGATCCGGCGACGGCTCTGGAGACCCCCAAAGGCCAGATCAGTGTCGGCGGTCAAGTGATCGTGAAGTGGGAGGAGATCGAAAACCTGGGGGCGCTCGCCGATCTGGCGGGCTCGATCACCGTGACGCCGGGCAGCGTCGCGGAAGGCAACTCGGTCGATTTGACCGCCACCGCGTCGGCCGAAGGTGTCACCGTTGCCGAAAGCGATTATCAATGGGATCTCAACGGCGACGGGGTGTTTGGCGACCAAACTGGCAGCACCCTTTCGCTCGATTGGTCCGCATTGCAGGCACTGGGAATCGACGATGACGGTGATTACCCGATCGCCGTGGAAGTGGCCACGTCCGGCCTCCGCACGATCGCGTCCGCATCGATCGTCATCACCAATGCGGATCCAATCCTCTCGGCCACTGTCAGTCCTGGCACGATCGACCAATTCGAATCGGTCCGTCTGACACTCGGATCAACCGACCCAGGGGACGATACGATCGAGCGTTGGGAAATCGATTGGGACAGCGACGGCAGCGTCGATGACATCTACTTCATCGCTGCGGGCGTCGTGACCCACGCCTACGACGGATCTGGGACCCAAACGATCACGGCGACGGCGTTTGACGAGGACGGTGGCCCCTACGCAGCGGTCACCGCAACGGTCGTCGTCAACGAGATTCCGCCGCGTGTGCGAGCATTCGAAGGCACCACCGTTTTGAATGAGGGTGGGACGGGGACGTACACGCTGGTCGCAACCGGCGGAACCACCACGCCCCGCTCGTGGCTGGTCGATTTCGGCGACGGAACGATCGAACAAATCACATCGACGGAGTTTACCCATACGTACGCTGACGACGGAATTTACACGATCAACGCCATTGTCTTGGAGGACGACGGGAGCAGCCAGCCGGCAACCGCAACCCTGACGGTCGAAGTCAATCCGGTCGATCCGACGATCATTACCGAGCCGGGTGTGTCGCCGATCGACGAAGGCCAGGTGTACACGCTCGGCGTCGCAGCGATCGATGATCCCGGAGACGACACCATCACCGAATGGACGATCGACTGGGGCGACGGCACGGTCCAAACCATCATTGGCGACGTCCGTTCAGCGGCTCACCAGTATCTCGACGACAGCGCGGCGGAACCGGGCGGTGTGTACCAGATCACCGTGCGGGCGACCGACGAAGATGGAACCTATCAGGCAACCGCAGCTGTCCCGCTGGCGGTTACCAATGTCGCCGAGCCGATGATCAGCGTCCCCGCTAGTTCCTCACCAATCACCAACTTTGATTTCACCGTCGCCGAAGGTCAGCCGCTGGAGCTGATCCTGACCAACAACGACCCGGGTAACGACACGGCGACTGAGTGGATCATCGATTGGGACGGTGACGGACCAATGACGCCCGTATCCTACCCCAGCGATCCGGAAGCGCCCCTTCGCAATGCGTCCTTCGTCTACAACGCCGAGATCGCTCCGCTGCAGATCACCGCGGTGATGATCGATGAAGATGGTGAGCATCCGACCAATACCTTGACCGGAGAAGTCACCGACACGCCGCCGACGCCGAGAATCCGCGCCGGTTCGACAATGGCTGTGGAAGGCAGTCCCTTCTTTGTCACGCTCAACCCGGGTACCGAAGGCACCAACACGAAAATCGTCCGCTGGCGAATCGAATGGAATGACGGAACCGGCTCCGAAACGATCTCGTTGGATGAACCGTCCACTACCGTGACCCTCTCTCACGTCTTTCCCGACGGGGATGGCAGTGGCATTACTGTCAACGCGTTTGCAATCGACGAGGGCGAGCAGGAGTATCCGGCTACTTTGACCGTCCCCGTGCTCAACCAGCCGCCGATGATCGCGCTCACGGGACCGGCATCGATCGAGGAGAATTCCGAGTACCTGCTGACCCTCGGGCCGGTGATCGACCCGGCGATCGTCGACACGGTTACTCATTATGTGATTCACTGGGGTGACGGCTCATCCACCGAACTGACGGCGCAGGAAGTGGGCGATCTCGGCGGTGTGGTGCCCCACGTGTATCTCGATGATCCGCCGTTCCTCGGCAATGTCGACACCATCATCAACGTCGATCTGATCGATGAGGACGGACGGACTCCCAACGCGGGATCCACCCGCGTCCGAATCGTCAACGTCGCCCCGGCCGCCGATGCGGGAGGCCCCTACCAAATCCTGCTCCCGGCAACCCAAGTGACGTTGAACGCTTCGGCCATCGATCAAAGTCCCTTGGACACGTTCACCTTCGATTGGGATTTCGATGACGACGGGGTTTTCGGCGATGCGACCGGCCCCAACCCGATCTTCGACGCAACCGGTGCCTTCCCTGGGCAAGTCTTTAATATCGGCCTTCGGGTGACCGACGACGATGGGGGTGTCAGCGAGATCGTGACCACCACGGTCCGATACCTCTCGATCCCCGAAATTGATTCCATCACGCTCGCCCAGGCCTCCATCAACGAAAATGGTTTTGCGGTGTTGACCGTCGATTTCAGTGACACCGATCCCAACCAGACCCATACCGTCACGGTCGTCTGGGGCGACGGAGTGGAGCCGACGGTCCAGACACTGCCGGTCGGAGACCGCTCGATCACGCTGACCCATCCTTATCTCGATGACGATCCGACGGGCACGCCAGCCGATTCCTATACCATCGACGTCACCGTCGCCAACACCGCCGCCGACGACACCGGATCGACCAGCATTACGGTCGCCAATGTCGATCCCGACGTGCTCGAGTTCGTCAGCGACGCTGCGACGCTAGAAGCCAAATCGAATGATCTGGCGGTGACCATCAGCGGCAGCGTGGGCGACATCGGATCGCTCGACACGCACGTCGCGGTGATCGACTGGGGAGATGGCAGCGATCCGGAAACGCTCGACGTTGATCAATTGACAC
>NZ_JBFHKV010000697.1:0-4709 GCF_041595215.1 Stieleria sp.
TACGCCGCTTCGCTGATCGACTTGGACTGCTGACGATCTCCCTCCAGCCCCAACGCGGCCGCCGCCGGCATGGTGCGAATGTGCAGATCGCGTTGCGGGAAGGCGACTTCGATTCCCGCCCGGCGGAACGCTTGATCGATCTGGGTGTGCAGCTGATGAATCACTTCGAGCCGATTGTCCAGGGTCGGAAGGTAGGTCCGCAACGAGAGGTTCAATGCGTTGTCGCCGAACCCTTCAAAGGTCGCGATCGAAGGCGGATCGTCGAGAATCAGCGGGTGGTCGTTGGCCGTTTTGAGCAGGATCTCGCGGGCCCGCTCGGTGTCGGATCCATACGCCAGACCGACCTCGATCACGATTCGATTGACCTTGTCCGACAGCGTCCAGTTGAGCAACCGACCGGTGATGAATTCCTTGTTGGGAACGACGTATTCCTTGCGGTCCCAGTTGGTGATCGAGGTGGCTCGGATGCGGATCTTGGAGACCACGCCGGTGACATCATCGACCGTCACCACGTCGCCCACGCGGATCGGACGTTCCAGCAAGATGATCAAACCCGCCACGAAATTCGCAAACATCTCCTGCAACCCGAACGCCAATCCGAAGGTCAACGCCGTCGCCAGCCATTGGATTTGTGACCACTGCAGACCGATCGTCGAACAGGTCGCGATCGTCCCCGCCAGCACGATCGCATAGCTGACTAGGGTGGTGATCGCATAACGGACCGATTGATCGACCGGCAGCTGCTGCAGCACCGAGATTTCCAGCAAGCCCGGACCGTTTTTGGCCAACACGAACGTGACGAAGGCGAGCAGGATGGCCAATGCCAAGTCCGACGCCGTGACGACGTCGGTGGACTCGCCGGTCGCGTCCACGGTGTTCGCGGAGCTTTCCAACGCGTCTTGCCCGGGGACCAGTCCGACCGCCGGAACTGCCGCTGCGGCGACGGTCGGTGTCTTCGATCCGCCCCACAATTCGTATTTGTCCAGCATCCCAAGGGCAGGCAAGACCTGCACCCAAATGCACCACAGGCCGATGACCGATGCAGCGATCAACGCGCTGTTGACCAATCGTTGTGTTTGCAGACTGTGGGTCGAGATGTCACTTTCCGGCGTCGTGGTCACGATGCCGGCAACCGATTGACGCCCCTCGTCGTCTGTCCCCGACGAGGCCGCCGCGGCACGTTGACGTGATTGGGCGATGCTCAGCGAACGCCGACGCAGCATCAACATTCTCAGAAACATCGAACGCAACACCAACAAGACGGAGACGAACAGGGCGGTCGCAAAAACACGCCAGAACAGTACCTCGGCCGTGTAGTAATAACCAAACGTCGCCAATAGCCCCAACGTCACGGGAACGCTCGCCGCCGAAATCCCCCAGACGTACCGAAGCCGGCTGGCCCATTCAGATTTGTGGGTCGTCAGGTAATCACGCAGCACGCCGCCGGGACTGAGGATGCGATACAGGAACACCGCCAACACGATCATGCCAGCGATGTAGGCCAGTCGCTCGACCGAATTGCGACCGTGCGACGAATCGGTCACCGACAACAACCCGGTGACAAACATGATCGGCAACGCGAAACCCATCAGCTGGCGGAGTTCCCGGCGGACCGTGGTCGTCACACTGCGGCTCCAGCGAAAATGGTTTTCCGCCAACCCCAACGGCCGACAGACCTGGCGCAGACATTCCAGCGCCAACCAGATCGCGGCGACACCGAATAGCCCGCGCGAGACTCCCTTGATGAACAGGTCGCCGCCGTGGGAAGCATTCAGCCGCCAGCCGAGAAACACACACAGCAAGGGACCGGCCGCGGAAATGACGATCGTCAGCCCCAAGGTCAGTGCCGTCGGAACCATCGATTGGCAATTCGCCTTGTACGCAATCTCGCCGGCATGCTTGATCCGCCCCCGCATGCGTTTGCGGCGTACTGTCAACACGCCCATCACCGCTGCGGCCAACAGGTACAAGGGGAAACTCTTGCGCGCATCGGTGGCCAGGTGGGTTCCCAGACCCAACCATGCTTTGGCGTCCAGCAGCTGCTTGTCGGTCGTTTCGATCGCGAAGTCATCGGAGAGGAATCGTGCACTACGGATCCATAGCACGCGTTCGTCAATGTAGTTTTCGTACTCGGCGGTCAATGTGATGATCTGGCGGTCTTCGAAATCCAGCTCCACGAGTGCGTCGAAGTACTGGTTGCTGGTCCGGATCAATGCGTCCAGGTATTCCTGTTTTCGGGCCAGCAGTTCTTGGGCGGCCGACTTGAGCACCGTGATATCTCGACCGCTGGTCGGGTGCTTGATCATCTCGGCGATGCAGGATTCGGTGTCCGCGATCGCTTGACGTTCGTCGTCGTATTCAAACAGTTCGTATTGAGCGTCATTGATCAACGTCTGGCGGTTGGCCACTGCGGTCTTTCGCTGTCGAACGTCGGGCAAGGTGGAGCGTTGTTTGCGAAGCAAGGCGCCCACCGAGCTGGTCAAACCCACCAACTCCACTTTGTTCTTGGTGGTTTTGAATTGCTTGGCCAATCGCTCGTGGACTTCGGTGGACGCTTTCAGGTCTTGTTCGGCCGTCGCCAGTGAATCGGCGACCCGCTTGGCGCTTTCGGCCAACGCCTGGTTCTGCTGGGCAAACGCCCGCAGCGAGGGTGCCGCTTCGATCGCTTCGAGCTTTGCCTTGCGAACCGATTCGGCCGCGGCGAGCTCGCGTGCCGCCTTGATGCGAACCCCCAACGCCTCGAGACTCTTTTCGGTAAACATCACCTGCTTGGCTGCCAAATCCGATCGCAGCTGGACGATGCCGAGCGCTTCTTCGGCGTCATACTTGGCCAGTTCCGCTTCGAGCGTCGGGATCTCCATTTCCAGGACATGCTGGCTGGTCTCGGCGCGGACTTGTCGGGCCGTGGTCAGCGGCGTGGTCAACGCCGTCGGCTCGGTGGTGGCCTCGGGGAGCCGGTTGCGTCGCGTCTCTTCGAGTTTCTGTTGCAACTGCACCAACCGAGATCGAATTTCTTTGCGCCGCTGCGATCGGGTCTGGGATTCCGATTCGGCGGTCAGTCGGTTTTGTTTTTGCGTCGCCAGCTGAACCTCCAGCTGTGCCAGTTGCTGTTCCAGTTCGACCAATTTCAGCTGGGGGTCGATGGCCGGTTGCTTGGTTTTTAATTCCTCCAGTTTTCCGCGAATGCGTTCGGCTTTCGCGCCGGCGGCTTCCGCTTCGGCGGCAAACTCTTCTCGCTGACGGGTCAATTCTTGGGCCGCTTTCAAGTCCGCCAACGCGGCTCGATACGATTCCAAGACGGAGTTCCGGACGTCGGGGGGGAGCGTCGCGTCTTGGTCAACCGTTTGCAGCCGCTGGTTGATCTGCTCCACCGTCAACGTGGGGGACTGCGGACGCGATTCGGCCTGCGGTGGACCAACCGGGGTGCTGCCGTCGGCCGCCGGCACATCGAGCGCTACGGCCACTGCACAGCTGAGCGTCAACGCAAACAAAACCCGGCACTTGATCGAATGAGACAACAAAGCAGGCCTCCTGCCTGAATCGTGATGAGGAACGCGCGGCGGTCTGCCAAACCGCAGCGGTGACACTACGTGAGGAAGGCAGATCGCGGCAAGTCGTTTCGCGCGTCAATGACGCACTTCGAATCCTGGACGCTGTCGCTATGATGCGTGGACTGTCGCGAAACGCTGAATCAAGCACGCTGTTTTGACTCCCAGATCCCCCATGACGTCCGCCGAAATGCCGCTTGCCCCACCGACCCGTCGTCCGCTTTGCTTGCAATGCATGACCCTTCTGTTGGTCCTGGTTTCGTCATGGGCGTGTAACGGCCAGGATGCGACCCCAACAACTCCTGTCTCGCCGGTCGTCGCTTCGAACGGTCCCACCGCCGATTCGATTGATGCCGATTTGGCGGCACTTGAACTGAAGACGGATCTGGACGATGCAACCAAAGCTCGGCTGGCGGCGATGTTGCAACAGGCCAAAAAAACGTTGCAGCAGGGGCAAAGCCAGCAGGAATTGGCCAAACAGTACGCGCAGATGATTGGCGGTGTGGCGACGCGTCGAGCCGAGATACAAGCAAAACTGGATGCCTTGGCGAGCAGTGAACCCAAAATCGATCCCAATTTAAGCCTCGCCGATGCGACGCAAAATTTGGCCACGCTGAAAGCCGAACTTGCCGCCGCCAGCAAACAGGTGACGGACCTGACGGCCGAATCGGTGCGCCGGCGGACGCGGCTGACGGAAATTCCCAGCCAGTTGACCGATGCCGAACGCGAACGCACCGAGGTCTCCAAACAGCAATCCCAGCCGGCGCCGGTCAATGAATCTGCGATCGAGTCCCAGACGCGGAAAACGTTGTTGGCCACCCGGGCCGAAGAACTGTCCACCCGGATCGAGTCGCTTCAAAACGAGCAGGCGGCCTACACCGCGACGGTCGATCTGTTGCCGCTGGAGCGAAAACTGGCCGAAGCCAACGTCGCACAACTGCGTCGCCAGACCGAAATGCTACAGGCGGCGGTTTTGGAAATGCAAAAAGACCAGGTCCAGGCGACCGCCGCGAATTTGGAACAAACGGTCAACGCCGTGCCAAAAAGTCTGAAGAGTTTAGCCGAGGAAAACGTTGAACTTGCTGACATCCAAAAGCAGTTGATCGAGCAAGCCGCCCAAACGCAACAGAACTTGGTGGCGGTGCAAGCCGCGATTGACGA
>NZ_JBFHKV010000698.1:0-4708 GCF_041595215.1 Stieleria sp.
GAACATGGGTGATGGTGCCGATACCTTCGTCGCCTCGTACACCGACGCCCGAAGCCTGAACATCGACAGCGGACGGCACAACGACTACGTCAGCTTGTTCGGAATCGACGTCGACAACCTGGACGTCGAGCTGCGCAGCGGAAACGACACGCTGCGAATCGATGCATCCGATGCGGACAATGCCCATCTGGACGGTGGCAGCAACCACGACACGCTGGACGTCAACGGCACCGGTTTCTACGCCAACGCCTTCGATGCCGTCCTGGCTTCGGAAGACTTCGAGACGATTTACGCTTGAACGTGATCGGCAAGGCTTCGGGTGTCCCCTCGAAGCCCGCCACACATTTCATCGCGACTCGTTCCCAGGCACAGCTTGGGAACGAGTCCGCAAGATCATTCTGCCCCGCATTGTTCTGGCTTCCTTTCCACGTCAGCGGTTTGTCTGATCGGAACCAGGTGGCATGCAGAGCAGATCCGACGCCTTACTCCTCGGTGGACTCGGCGGCCTTCTTCTTTCGCGCCGCAGCAGCTTCCTTCGCGGCTCCTTTGGCGCGAACATGGAAGCCGGCTTTGTTCAAAGCGTTGACGACGGCCAGTCCATCGAACTCGCCTTCGACCACCAGTGTTTTCGACTTCGGCTTGGCTGTATCCGCCTGGACACCGTCAACCGTCGCCAGCGCCGCTTTGATGGCCTTGTTGCAGCCGCCGCAGCAGTTGTGGACTCCGACCAATTCCAGACGTTTCGTGACGCCCGCTTTGACCCCGCTGTTGTCCTGCATTTTCAGCTTGGCGTGGTCGGTCTCGCCATGGAACCCAGCCCGTCCGATCGCACCGATCGCCTTGCGAGCTGTTTTTTGATCGGCTGCGGTGACGACGGCGGAACCGCTATCCTGATCCGCTTTCACGGTTGCACCTTCGACTTTTTCGAGGGCGCCTTCGACGGCTTTCACGCAGGCACCACAGCAAAGGTGCATCTTGGAAAGTTTGACCGTGACTTCGGCGTGCGCCAGCGGATTGGCAAGCAACACAATGGCTGCACCGAACGCGAGAGAAAGCAATGGTTTGTTCATCAGGGTTTCCGAGTGTGGGGAAGGGAAGAAATCCGTGCGTTGCAATTCACTCGGTTATTCTACATCCCACGCGGCCCCATGGGCGGCCCTGCGAAGCGATTGGTACCGGGCGGCTATTCGTCGCCTTCGGAAGCGTCCGAGCTGGTCGCCATGTCTCCCTCGGCTGCCGCCACCGCCGCTTCGTATTCCGCGATGGCTTGCGCGTCGGCTCCTTCGGTGGACGTCTGGGGACGGCTGTCGCCACAACCGACAACGGCGGCGACCAAAAGCACGAGAACAAAGCAGGACACCAATTGGGTTTTCATCGAAAGGACCTGATGTTGGGAAGACGCGGGCGATGGACCCGCAAAATCAATCGATCGACAAGCATTCAGTGACTGCAGCCCGACTACCCCTTTGGGCAACGCTGTGAAGCATTTATTTCCTGCGTTTGACGAGGTGTTAGCGGCAGGGCGCAAGCCCAATACCGCTCAATCGACAAGGTTTTGACCAGCGCAGGGCCCGTAGGCTCGCGCCAAACGGCTGATCATCAATTGACATCAGCCGGTTCGCGCCAGCGCGAGCGGCGCCCCTCAATTTCGATTTAGCGGTATTGCGCTCGCGCCCTACCGCTAAAAAATGCTCACGGCGTTACCGTTGGTCCTGCCCGCTGGGACAATCGAGCGACAAACGCCATACGGAGTGCGTTAGATCTCTTCGTCGATGGTTTCGTTGCTGGCACGCGTGCCCAATGCGCCCCAGAGCCCGTAGGGACTTTGCGAACCGGGAAGCTGGCCGCCGGTCCCGTTGAGCCAAACACTGCCGGCCGTCTGGTCACCGGCTTCGATGGAATCGGTGATGAACTTGACCGCTCCGTCGCCCATCAACACGTGACATCCGCCTTGGTGGCGGCTGGACATCGTCGCAATCAGGGTCGTGCCGAGCGTGTTGTACGGTCCGCAAAGCTCGCGATTGGGAGACAGAATCGTCAAGCAACCGGTAAAGAACGGCCCTTGGTCAGCCCAGCGATAGCCGCGGGCAAACAGAGCACGAGAGATCATGTTGTACTGGGGATCCCAAAACCGGGGCCTGTCCGGGTCGATCAATGGCTGGCAAATCGACGGGTTGTCGCGAAGGTTCGCCAGGGAGACCCCGGGCGCACTGCGGTTTCGGGCCGATTCGGTCACCTGACCACGGATATCATTGTCGCCCAGATAGGTGATGATTTCTCCCATCGCGATGGTGTTGGACAGACCGTCCAGGCAATCGCGGAATTTTGCTTCCTGCAACGGCTTGAAGAACCCGCGGTGGGCGGCGTTTGATTGCCGGCTTCGTCCGTTGGTCACCTGGGTTCGGTTGTTGTTGCGATTGGCGAGGTGGAGCAGCCACGAGGAATCTCCCAAGCAGGCGGCGTAGTTCGTCCGCCCCAGGGCCGGAAGTCCAACCCCGGGATCGCTCGGGCAACGGTACGTCGGAACCTCGGTCGTCCAGGGAATGTACTGAATCTTCTCGGGGGTCGGTCCCATCGCCGGCCATGGATTGGTCGGTGTGCCCACCGCCGCACTGGTGTTGCCGTCGGTTCGCTTCGAATTCGGGTTGCTGATTTCATTCCACAACGCCTGTTGCTCGATGAACGGCAGAATCGGAACCAGCATGCTCAAGCGGTGACGATTCCCGTAGTCCGAGGTGCGGAACCAAGGCGCCGGCGTCCCCGGTTGGGTTCCCGAGCCATGTGTCGGCAACTGTTTGTAGGCCGAGTGATAGTTGTGGATGCCAATTCCAAGCTGTTTGAAATTGTTACTGCAACTCATGCGTCGGGCTGCTTCACGCGCAGCCTGGACCGCGGGGAGCAAGAGTCCCACGAGGATTCCGATGATCGCGATCACCACGAGCAGCTCCACCAACGTGAAGCCCGCCCTCTGTTTCTGTCTTGGCATTACCATAGGAGCACCTTGACTGTTAAAGAGATAGAAAGAAATAAAAACGAAACTCGAACAATGTCGCCCGGTTTCCATCGGTCCTAGCTGACTTAATGCTGCTGAGGGAAGCGATACACAAATGCGTCGTCGCGACAACAAAATGCGTCATGGCAGGTGGACGGATCGGCACCGCTGGACCTGTCAATCTTACAGCGGCCAAACGCCAAGGTGTTGGGAAATCAAGTAATCCCGTCCGCCGGTCAAGTCGCCGAGCGATTCGTCGCTCCCGTCGGGCCACGTCACGTTGACGTCTTCCAATGTTTCGACGTCCGGCACCGCCACCACGATGCACGCTTCGTTGGCGCACTGGAACCCGTTTCCGGCTAGCAATGATTGTTCAATGGTTCGGTCGTTCGCGGTGAACCGGACCCGTGCGCCGATCGCGTCGCGATGCGTCGCGGTGGCCCGCAAGAAGAACCGCGTCTGCTCGGCCGACGTTTCGGATCGATTGATCAACAGCGCCACCGGATCAAATAGATGTGTGACGATCAAGTCGGTGCGGCCGTCACGATCGGCGTCGAGCGTCGCAACGGACCGGGCCAGTCGAGGCCGAGTGAAATAGTCACCCAACGAATCCGCCTGCCTCTCGCTCCATCGGCCGCGCGTGACCTGCTGCAAGAGCTGGGGAAGTTGCCGAAACGATCGTCCTTCGAATTCAAAGTCGTCGATGTCACCGTTGGCAATGAACACTTCCAACATGCCGTCATTGTCAACATCGATCCACTGGGTGCCGTAAGCGAGCATCGGTTTGGAGGAGTCCACAAAGCCGGCGGCTTGGGACGCATCGGTCCACACGCCCGGGCTGTCTTGCCGGTAGAACGTATTGTGATCATCGACAAAATGCGTCAACAAAAAATCGATGTCGCCGTCGTTGTCGGCATCGGCAGCCGCGATGCCCATCGAGGCCTGGGCGACGGAGCGACGGTTCAGCGCCAATCCACGCACGGCGGCTTGATCGGAAAGCCCGGACGCGGGCGTCTGGTCCGATTTCGCCCAATAATGATTGGCCGTCATGTCGTTGGCCACATAGGTTTCCAAACCGGGACGGCGATCGAAGTCTCCAATCACCAGGGCGAATCCGCGGCCTGGTTCGTGCGGCCCGAACCAGTCGGTTGCGTCGTCAAACGTCCCATCGCCATTGCCGACCCAAATCCGGTCGGGTTCGGCATCAAAGGCCATCGGGTTGCACGATCTGGCTTCACCGATCGACTCGACCACACAAGGCAATTGCAACGGTTCCTCGCCGCGGCAGTAACCGACTTCGTAAAGATCGGCGTGTCCATCTGCATTCAAATCGGCGATCGCGACCGACGTCGTCCAACCACTTCCGCTGAGTCGACACGACGCGGTGACATCACGAAACGTCCCGTCGCCGTTGTTTTGATACAGACGGTTTTCTCCGATGTTGGCAACCAAGACATCCGGCCAACCGTCGGCGTTGTAATCACCGACCGCGACGCCTTGGGAAAACCCACGATCCAGCAGCGCCGAGAAGTCCGTGACATCGGAATACTCACCTGCCAAGTTTCGATACAACCGATTGGGCCCGGAATCCTCGCGACGGGGCGTCCCATCCATCACCGTCAAATAGGTATCAGGCCAGCCATCCAGGTCAAAATCCACCACGCCCGCCCCGCCCGCTCCGGATTGATAAATCATCAGACCGGATTCGGCGTCGCC
>NZ_JBFHKV010000699.1:0-4694 GCF_041595215.1 Stieleria sp.
CCGTCGACGACGTTTCGTTTCGTATTTCGCCGGGAGAGGTTTTCGGACTGCTGGGGCCCAACGGGGCCGGCAAGACGACCACGATGCGGATGATCCTGGGATTGCTGGAGCCCGATTCGGGTTATGCGGAAGTCGATGGGGTTCGCACGGCGACCGATCCGATGGCCGTCAAAAGCCGGCTCGGTTTCGTCTCGGCCAGCGACGGGGTTTATCCGTGGTTGACGGTCCGTGAGATGCTGCTGTACTTCGCCGATCTGTACGCCGTCGATGCGACGCTGGCCGAACAACGCTGTGAAAGCCTGGCGGACATGATGGATATCAAGCACCTGCTGGATCGGCGTGCCGGTGAACTCAGCACGGGGCAGCGGCAACGGGTCACGCTGGTCCGCGGGCTGATTCACGACCCGCCGGTGATGCTGCTCGATGAACCGACGCGCGGGTTGGATGTCGTCGGCGTCCAAACGATTTTTGATTACATCGATATTCTGCGTCGCGGTGGCAAAGCCGTCGTCGTGTGCACGCATCGATTGGACGAAGCGGAACGGTTGTGTGATCGGTTCGGTTTGTTGCACGCCGGCAAACTGAAATACTGTGGCACGCTCAACGAGTTAAAGGAACAGACCGGCCAGGCATCGTTGGTGGACATCTTCGTGGACTTGATCAGGAATTAGCCGAGCGTGTCAAACGACCCCCAAACTCGCAGCGCGACGACGCAACACCGCCCACGCCGGCAGAAGCACCAACCCGGCAATCGGCTCGTGCGGATGTGTCAAAAGGAACTTCGCGAGACGATGCGCGATCGGCGGACGATCATCACGCTGGTCATGATGCCACTGCTGGTCTATCCGTTATTGAGCATGGCGCTGAATCGTTTCTTGGTTTCGTCGACGGCGGGAACGTCCGAGCAGACGCCGTACACGATCGGCGTCGAAACCGACGACGAAGGATCGCTGTTGCTGGCGTGGCTGGAAGATCCGATGAGCCAGCCGCCCGCAGCGATCTTGAAGGCCAGCAAGGGGAACCTCGCCACGTTTCGTGTGGTCAACACCACGTCCGTCGGACTCAATCCCAAGCAAGCGCTTCAAGAGAAAAAGATTGATTTGGCCGCCCGTATCGAACTGGGAAATCCGCCGCGATTGCGATTGACGGCGTTCAACGGTGATCCGGCCAGCCAGGGAGCCCAACGTATCTTGACCGAGCGGTTGCATTGGTTGCGATTGGCGCGTGCCGAGGCGCTCGCCGCGTCACAGTTGAGCGACTACACGCCACCGACGGACGTGTCCGTTGAGAACATCGGGGTCGCCGAAAAGCCGTCGATGTTGGGCACGATCGTGCCGCTCGTGTTGGTGCTGATGACGATCACCGGTGCGGTTTACCCGGCGATCGATTTGACGGCCGGCGAGCGGGAACGGGGGACGATGGAATCGCTGATGGCATCGCCGGTGCCACGCTCATACATCTTGTTCTCAAAATATGTGGCGGTCGTCGTCGTCGCCTTGCTCACCGCGATGGCGAACTTGCTGGCCATGTTCACGACGCTGTGGGCCGGCCGTTTGTTGCCGCTGCTGACCGGCGGTGAAGACGCGTTTCCGTGGCTGGCTGTGCTGCAAATCCTGGGCTTGCTGGTGCTCTTCAGTGGATTCTTTGCGGCCGTGCTGCTGTCGTTGACCAGTTTCGCGCGGTCGTTCAAAGAAGCCCAGGCGTACTTGATCCCCGTGATGCTGCTGTCGTTGACTCCGGGAATGTTGTCGTTGATGCCCGGCGTGACGCTGAACGGTCCGCTGGCGATTGCCCCGTTGATCAATATCGTCTTACTGGCACGTGAGGTGTTGCAAGGCACGGCGCAAGCCGCCCCGGCGGTGATCACGGTCCTCAGCACCGTCGGTTATGCCGTGGCCGCGATCGCCGTCGCATCAAAGCTGTTCGGCAGCGATGCGGTCAGTCGTACCAGCGGACAATCCTTCGGCGCGATGTTGAAACGACCGACGCGGTCGACGCCGACGCCATCACCCCAAGCGGCCGCGATGACGTTGGCGTTGTTGGTCCCCATTTATTATCTGGTCAGCAATGTCCTGATGCGAATCGTTCCCGAGTTGTCGATCACCTGGGTGTTGTTGCTCAACGCGATCGCGCTCGTGTTGACCTTCGGCCTGATCCCGCTGGCCGCAGTTGTGCTGGCACGCTGCAATTTCTCGACCAGTTATCAACTGGCGACGCCGTCTCCGCTGACGCTGTTCGGCGTGTTGCTGGTCGGGCTGGGAGCGTGGGGGTTTGCACACGAGTCGTTTGTGCTTGCCAAACAGATGGGCATCGGCGGGCTGGACGTCGATCGGATCGAGAAGACGCGACAGACCGTCGAAGCGCTCAAAGTCGCTCCGGCGTGGTTGCTGGTGGGGACGTTGGCGTTGGCACCCGCGGTGATCGAAGAATTGTGCTTCCGCGGTTTTCTGTTCACCGCACTGCGTAAGGTCCTGTCGCCGACTCGGGTGATCGTGACCACGGCCGTCATCTTTGGACTGTTCCACGTCGTGACCGGCAACATGCTGCTGATCGAGCGATTTCTGCCGACGACGCTGCTGGGGCTGATCCTCGGCTGGATCGCCTATCGCACCCAAAGCGTTTGGCCCGGCGTCCTGATGCACTTCACCCACAACGCCCTGCTGAATCTGGCCACAAAGTATCAGGACAAGATCGCGTTTTTGGGCGAAGGATTCGAGAACCAAATGCATCTGCCGGCATCCTGGCTGATCGTGCTGTCGACCACAACGTTGACCGGATTGGCCGTCGTTTGGTTTTCGACTCGCAAGCCGCCGGTCGCCGAGTCGAATTTAGCAACCACCCCAGCCTGAGGCTGAAATCGGGTCGAAAATCGGCGGGTCAAAAAAAATCAGATTCGGCTTTCTGGCCGCGCGGTCGATGGTTGGGATTTAATCGGAGCTTGCAACCGCTACAACAATCCACTAACCAGGGGCCCCTTTGTTGCCCCCCATCTTTTGACCACCCCATTTTTTGACCAGATTCTTTTCCACCCGATATCGTGTAGGATGCCCAGATTAACGCCCGCACGGTTCGAATTCGATTGCATCACGAATGTCTGACGACCATCCCGTCCCCGCAAATGACTCCTCGTACGTCGTTGTCGCTCGCCGTTATCGTCCCCGCAATTTCGAAGAATTGGTGGGTCAGGAGCACGTCGGCCGGGCGCTGACCAACGCGATCGAAACCGGTCGGGTCGGGCACGCCTACCTGTTCACGGGGGCTCGTGGGGTCGGAAAAACCAGTACCGCGCGGATTTTTGCCAAGGCGCTCAACAATCCCAATGGGCCCAGCGCGACATTTGACAACGATGACGATGTCGCCCAGGCGATCGATTCGGGCGAAGACATCGACGTCATCGAAATCGACGGAGCCAGCAACCGCGGAATCGACGAAATCCGCTCGCTGCGGGCTAACGTCGGCGTCCGACCCAGCCGCTCGCGGTACAAAATCTACATCATCGACGAAGTCCACATGCTGACTCAGGCGGCGTTCAACGCGCTGCTGAAAACGCTCGAAGAACCGCCCGAGCATGTGAAGTTTATCTTTTGCACCACCGACCCCGAAAAGATGCCGATCACGGTGTTGAGTCGGTGTCAACGTTTCGATTTTGCGCCGGTCGAGGTTTCCAAAATCGTCAAACGACTGCAAGAGATCGTGACTGCGGAAAACGCTCAAGCCGACGAGGCGGCGCTGGAGTTGGTCGCGCGCCGCGCCGCCGGCTCGATGCGGGACAGCCAATCGCTGCTCGAGCAAGTGCTCAGCTTTAGCGATGGGCATTTGACGGCCGATCAAGTCCACTCGATGCTGGGAACCGCCGACGATGAACGGCTGCACACGCTGGCCCAAGCGATGTGCGAGCGTGATGCCGCCGCCGCGCTCGCCCAATTGGATGCGGCAATCGATGCCGGTGTCGATGCCGGGCGGATCGCTGAACAACTGTTGGGGTACTTTCGCGATCTGATGGCCGTGACCGTCGGCTGCGACGCCACGCTGCAACGCCACACCGCTGCCTCCATGCACGGCGAGCTGAAAAAACTGGGAGACACCTGGGGATTGCAAACCGTGCTGGCCGTCGTGGCGTTGATCGACCAAACGCTCGTTCGGATTCGGCACAGCGTCTACGGACGGGTGCTGCTGGAATCGACCGTGATTCAGATTTGCAATTTGCCCGATTTGCAAGCCATCGCGGATCTGGCTGCCGCGGCCGGCAGCGGAAAACCGTTGCCCAGTGCCCGCGCGACCCCGCAAAAAAAAAAGCTAACGGCTGACCCGTCGTCGCCAGACGCGGGGACTCCGCCCTCGCCGGCGTCTTCCTCGTCTGCACCTTCTTCGGCCGCGGCTCCTTCGCCAGCACCCGCCGCGCCGCCGGTCCCCGCTGCCCCGCCGGCCCCGGTCGCGGCTTCCCCAGCCACGGTTTCGCCAGCGTCATCGGCTGCGCCGACACCGTCGGGGTCGACACCATCGGGGTCGACACCCTCTGCGCCGGAGCCCGCCGCAGGTGCCGCCGACACGGGCGCCACTCTCGGCTCCCCGTCGCCCCAGCGTTCCGACACCGCCGCGTCGGGCTCGCCGCCGTCGCCCAAGATGAAGTTGTCGGTCTCCAACGTTCAAGAAGTTCTGGCCAAGGCGTTGCAGGGCGTTCAGCCGATGACCGC
>NZ_JBFHKV010000700.1:0-4689 GCF_041595215.1 Stieleria sp.
GACATCGGTTGCGAAAACACTCCTGTAAGAAAAACACGCGACGGGACCCCGCGACCTTGATTCTATGGTTTTGTCCCGGCCAAGGTTTGAGATCGTCCGCGGAAAGGGGACGCTGTGAAGCGTTTTTTCGCGGTAGGCCGCGAGCGCAATACCTCTCAATCGACAAGGTTTTGACCAGCGATGGGCCCGTAGGCTCGCGCCAAACGGCTGATGATCGTTTGACATCAGCCGGTTCGCGCCAGCGCGAGCGGCGCCCATCAATCTCGATTGAGCGGTATTGGGCTTGCGCCCTGCCGCGAACTCCTCGTCAAACGCAGGGGATCAATGCTTCACAGCGTTGCCGCTCCGGGCCACACACCGAGGAGGCGAACACGTTTTCCGCGCTGCGTGTCGGGCGTTGGCTGATTCAAATCGCGTCACTCGTGTAAGTGGGTTGAATACTACCCAAAGGGTGACTACGGTGTTTCTCTCTGTAAAGACTCCGAGTCTTTCAACGAGCTGATTACTTAAATGGGGAGCACCAAGAATGATGAACCAGACGAGACTGATTCACTGTTGCGTATTGATTTTGATGGCGTGCGGTGTGGCGCTGCCGCTGGCCGCTCAAGAGCCCGCCGAGGGACCGAAGCCGCCGGCCCTGGTTGAACGGGACACACCCGTGGAAGTCCTGGAAGGACCGGACATCGAGGATGTGACACAGTGGGACTGCACGGTCTATCAGGTGTGCGTTTGCTACGATCCAGAATCGGGTGATGAGTATGAATGTGGGTTGGATGAATTTGGGGGTCAGGGTAGCAGCGAGAGTGCGGCCTGCAGCAATGCCAAAGCCGCCTGCGAAGCCGACAACCGATGTGACTACGGCACGCCGCACTGTTGCTACCCGGCGACGACGAACACGTCGGATCCCTGTTATGACTATCCGCCGGCGTCGATCGAAGAACCCGGTTTGGTGAAGCAGACGAACGGAAAACTCGTCACGAAACGGTACCACAACATTACGTTCACCGAGTTTCTGTATCCCGAGGCGCCGAAGCGTTATGAGTTCTCCGGCGTTGGTGAATCATCGGGACGTCGGGTGACGTTAGGATCGTTCACGCGCGAAGACGCGTGGAGTCGATTCTTGAAATTGATTGGCCGAGACGGCGGATTGCGAGCGGGCAGTTTGCAGTTTCGGGAAGTCCCGCGTTGGATTTATAAGTGCTACGTTCGTGTTCAATCTCGGCAGGGTAACACGATTTACAACCAAGAACTGCAACACAGCGGCACTTCCAAAGAAACAGCCGTGGTCGGAGCGGTCGATTTGGCTCGACAGCTTGAACTTTATCTGGTGGCCAGGGAACACACAGAGATTGAGATCTTGCCTTCGGTCCGCTGCGTGACGTTGCTCAACACGCAACGCAATGCGTGTACCGAAAGCGTGTCCTGCCGTTTCCGCTGCACGACAAATGAAGAGTCCATGACGATCGAGACGGCACGTTACGGACGTGACCGCAACGCAGCCTGCGCGGCGGCCGAAACGGCGGCGATCAGCTTGGCCGATGATTACGGCGGGATCTCCTCCGGCGAAACCCTCGACGCCGCGTCGCCGAGCGGGAAACGAGACTGTACCGATTGTGGTGATTCCGTTTCAAAGCCCGATACCGCTAAATCGATGGGGTTCTGACCAGCGGAGGGCCCGTAGGCTGGCGCCAAACGGCTGATTATCAATTGACATCAGTCGGTTCGCGCCAGCGTCCGGGCGCCCATCAATGTCGATTTAGCGGTATGGCGCGAGCCTACCGGCTCAACCCGAAGCGACGATGCGTCACTTGGCGGACTTGTCCTCAAGCCCGCAACACCGCCGGCCGACGGAATGGTTCACTCGTCTGTCGGCAGTGCGGTGTTGCGGAGATGAAACCGTTCGCGTTCGTCTTGACGGAGCGGACGAGAGAATCTGATCAGGGCATCGGTTGTGATCGGAATCTTGCGGACCCGATTGTCGGACGAGAGAACCCAGACCGCGTCGCGACCGAGGTGTTCGATGCCGGCGAAGGTTCGAAAACCGAGATCGTCCCGCACGGTCAGGATCGGATCACCCGTTCGTTTCCAAACGGAAATGGATGTCCCCTGATTGGTCATGACGTTCTCACCGCCCCGGTCGCCGGTCGCAAAGCCGATCGGTTCGGACGTGACGATCGTGGTTTTTCTTTCACCCGAGATGGCGTCCAACAGGATCGCTTGTGGGCCGATGATCCCGAGCACCGTTTCACCGGACGGGCTGAATCTCAACGAACGAGGATAACGCGGCAGGTCCAACTCGACGGCCTTTCCGGACGGCGACACGATTCGCGAAGGAAACTGTTTGATGTTGCGGTTTGCCGGAACCAGCAGCAACCGACTTCCGTCCGGTTGGAATTCGGCGAACGCGACGCGATCCTTTTCGTCTTGCCATGGGGCAGGCTTTCCGTCGGCCGTGTCCCAGACGTTCCATTGCCCACGTTCGCAATACGCCACCACGCGGGCGTTGAATGCCGACAGACTGCAGCCTTCGATCGGATTGTCAAACGCTTGGAGATGATGGAGCGGTTTGTCTTGGACTTCGGCGAGATTCCACACGTCGAGCACACCACCCTGGTCAGCCGAGGTAAGCATTCGCCCATCCGCCGAGATCGCTGCGGCGGTGATCGGGTGAGCGTGCGACGCCAACGTGCGTTTGAGACGGAGTGATTTCGCATCCCAAATCATGATCCGGGTGTCGTAGGAACAAGTGACGATCTCGCTGCGATCGGGTACGAGCGCCGCAAACGAGATCGGTGCCGCGTGCCCAGGGATCTGACCGATCGGTTTGAGCGACTGGGAGTCATACACGGCCAAGGGAAAATCGCGCTGACCGATCAGAATGCGATTGGGATCCTCGGTGATGTGAATCTCGTGGATGGCGCCGTGCAGGGGCAGGGTGCGGTCGGGTCGGTCGGTCTCACCGGCGACGTTCCAGATCTCCAATTGAGGCGGACCATACTTGGTAGCTTGAATTCGCAATGGTCTGGAAAATGGAAGAGCGGTCGCGGCGACGAGGGTGTCGTCGTCCAGGAAAGCAGCCGTGGCGTAGGCTCCCGTCGTTCGCCGCACGATCTGACCGGAGCGGACATCCCAGACAAACAGCCCCGCTTCATCGCTTGCCAGAATCGCTCGGTTTCCCAGCTTGCTCACCGCCAGGTGCAGTTTTCCGCCGGGACTATCGACCTGGTGGATCAAGTCGCCGGTTTCCACATCCCAACAAGCCAGCTTGGTGGTCGAGAGTCGGTAGGTGAGGATTCGTTTGCCGTCAGCGACGAAGATCGCCCGGTTGAAGGGATGGTCCAGCGATGTGAATTGCGTCACCACTTCCAACGAATCGGAATCGAGCAGGAAGCCACGGTTCTCCGAGTTGATGACCAACAGCCGATCGCCGGCTGGGCTGTAGATCAGATGAGCAATCTCGCCGCGACAGGAGAATTGCCGCAGTTCCGTGCCGGTCGTCACATCTCGGGTCGCGACAACGCCATCGTCGCCGCCGCAGGCCACTTGGGACGCGGCAGGATGAAAGGCCGCGGCCTGAATGGTTTCGTGATCGCCCGTCACCAAGATCCTTTCATCGGTGCTCCAATTCCAAATCCAACTCGGGCCGCGCTTGGTCCGAATCAAGACATGATCCCCAGACGGGCTCGGCGTCGCTCCCAGGAACCGACCCAACCGTTGCCGAAACGAACCCAAACTTTCGCCCGTGCCCCCGTCCCGAACCAGAACCTGGTGGTCGGTGTGAGTGACCAATCGCCTGGCCGCGGATCCTTCCGGTTGCAGGTGCCCTGAGAACTGGTCGGTCAACTCCCCGGAATCGAGCTGGAGGATGCCACCGGAATGACGGTAGTTCATCGAAAAAACAATTCGATGGGTGTCCGGATCTTGTGCGATCAATGGTGGGTGGACTGATGCTTCATCCGGCAAGGTGGCGCGTTGTTTTCCAGACTGGATCGACCACACGCGGACGTCCGAACTACCGGTTCCCGAAACGAGGTGCTGTGAATCGGGGCTGAAGGAAGCGAATTGAACGTTCCGGTCGTGTCCGCGAAACTCGGCGAGCTTCCGTCCCGATTCTGTATCCCACGCGGCAAACCGTTTTGACCCCGTCAGACTGACAATCCGTTTGCCGTCGTTGGAAAACGAGAACGGCCCGGCCCACTGTTCGTGAACCAATTCACAACGCACCTTGCGGCGATGTCAATCGAGCACACGGATCGTATCGTCCCAGGCGATGGCAAATTGCTCGCCGTCGGGACTGAAGGCGACGTGATTGCCGTGCCCCAGCGCCGTCGACTCGTCGCGGTCTAAATCCCACAGATCGACGCCGAGTTGGACCGAACAGGTGAGCAAGTGATTCGAGTCGGGACTGAAGCGAGCGGATTGAACCAGTTGCCCCGCGGTTGCGTCGGGCAAACGATCCTTCCACGCATCCAGCTTCCGCAGCTCCGCGCCCGTTTCGGCATCCCAAATTCGGACGGTGTGGTCATCGGAAACGGTGACGATCTTGGTGCCGTCGGGCGAATAGCCGGCAAAGGTGACGCGGGCGGTGTGGCCACGAAGCGTCAACATCAAGTCACCGGCGGCATTGTAGACGCGCGCGGAGTGGTCGATCCCCGGTGTGACGATCTTGGTCATCGGGCCGGTCGGACA
>NZ_JBFHKV010000701.1:0-4682 GCF_041595215.1 Stieleria sp.
GATAGGTTGTGCATGCCCACCAGCCTGTCCGTCCGTTTCGCTGCGAAGCAGCAAGACGGGCGGCTGAAGCCTGCACACCAGCGCCGGTTGGTGTCCAGCCTTGAGGCGCATCCCCACGCGCTGCGGAGCAGCAAGACGGGCGGCTGAAGCCTGCACACCAGCGCCCGTTGGTGTTAAGCCTTCAGACGATCCTTACTTGAACACGTAGTTCATTCCGTCATGGTCGACCGTGACGGTGCTGCCTTCGGCGAATTCGCTTTTCAGTAGCGCCGTTGCCAGTTCATTCTGGACTTCACGCTGGATCACGCGTTTGAGCGGACGTGCGCCGTAGGTCGGGTCGTAGCCGGTCTTGGCGATCTCATCAATCGCCGCATCGGTGACCTCAAGCGTCAGTCCGTTGTCCTGCAAGCGACGTCCGAGATGGGCGAGTTGCAGTTTGACGATCTTGCGGATTTGCGCTTGATCCAACGGGCGGAAAATGACGGTGTCGTCGATGCGGTTGAGGAACTCGGGCAAGAACCGGGTGCGCAAGGCCTGTTCCACGGCCTCCCGCATCTCCTCTTCGTCTCCACCGTCGGCCGCGATCTGCTGAATCTCTTGGCTTCCCGCGTTGCTGGTCATCACGATCACCGCGTTGGTGAAGTTCACCGTCCGCCCGTGACCATCGGTCAATCGGCCGTCGTCCAACACTTGCAGCAAGATGTTGAACACATCCGGGTGTGCCTTTTCGATTTCATCGAGCAGGATCACGGTGTAGGGACGTCGACGCACGGCCTCGGTCAACTTGCCGCCTTCTTCGTAGCCGACGTATCCGGGCGGCGCACCGATCATCCGGGCGACGCTATGTCGTTCCATGAACTCGGACATGTCGATCCGCACCATCGCGTTCTCGTCGTCGAACATGATTTCCGCCAGCGCCTTGCACAGTTCCGTCTTGCCGACGCCGGTCGGTCCGAGGAACAAGAAGGATCCGATCGGTCGGTTCGGGTCGGCCAACCCACTGCGGCTGCGGCGGACCGCATCGGAGACGGCTCGAACGGCTTCGTCTTGACCGATCACGCGGGTGTGCAAGCGTTCTTCCATGACCAGCAGTTTGGCCCGCTCGGTTTCCATCATCCGGCTCA
The DNA here is from genome assembly GCF_041595215.1 of Stieleria sp. Lineage (NCBI taxonomy): Bacteria > Pseudomonadati > Planctomycetota > Planctomycetia > Pirellulales > Pirellulaceae > Stieleria > Stieleria sp. Next base: position 1,125 of record NZ_JBFHKV010000701.1, read on the forward strand.
CCGGAACACCGGTCCAAGCTGAAACCACTTCAGCGATTTCCTCCGCCGTCACTTCTTTTCGCAGCAGCCGGCGCTCGGGTTCATCGGACGTTTCTTCGTTGGACGAACCTTGATCGCGTTTTTCGATTTCTTCCAGTTTCGATTCCAGCTCTGCCTGACGCGATTGGACTTCCAACATTTCTCGATACAGGTCTTCGGGGTTTTCACCACGAAGCTGAGTCTGTTTGGCTTCGGCGTCGAGCGTTGCGAATCGGTGCGCCAGTGTTTCCGCTTCTTGGCGAATGGATTGCACGCCCTCGAGTCCGATCTTTTCGCTTTCCCATTGTTCCCGCAGGTCGGCAAGCTCTTTGCCGAGCGATTCCATTTCGGATTGAATCTCTTCTCGGCGGCTCACAATGGATGCATCACCGGAATCTTCGTCTTGAAGTTGTCGCTGGGCGAGTTCCAGTTGACGCAACCGGCGTTGGATGCGGTCGATGGGCTCGGGCACGCTTTCTTTTTCCATCGCCAATCGGCTGGTCGCCTCGTCAACCAGGTCGATGGCCTTGTCCGGCAAGAAGCGTTCGGTGATGTAGCGATCGGCGAGCGTGGCGGCGGCGACCAGGGCGCTGTCGGTGATCCGCACGCCGTGGTGAGATTCGTAGCGTGATTTCAGGCCACGAAGAATCGCGATCGAGTCTTCGACCGATGGTTCTTCGACGTAAACCGGTTGGAATCGCCGTTCCAGTGCGGCGTCCTTTTCAATGTGTTGCCGGTATTCGTCCAGCGTCGTCGCGCCGACACAGCGGAGCGCGCCGCGGGCGAGTTCTGGTTTCAACAAGTTGGCCGCATCGGGTGAACCTTCCGCCTTGCCCGCGCCGACGACCAGGTGCAGTTCGTCGATGAACAGGATCACGCGTCCATCGGAATCCTTGACTTCTCGCAGCACGGCTTTGAGGCGTTCTTCAAAATCGCCGCGGAACTTTGCCCCGGCGACCAAGGCTCCCATGTCCAGCGCGATGACGCGCTTGTTTTTCAGACTGGTGGGCACATCGGCTTCGAAAATCCGCAGCGCCAAGCCTTCGGCGATCGCGGTCTTTCCTACACCGGGTTGTCCGATCAGGACGGGATTGTTTTTTGTGCGTCGCGACAGGACTTGGATCACCCGACGGATCTCGTTGTCCCGGCCGATGACCGGATCGAGTTTTCCGGCGGCGGCGAGTTGGGTCAGGTCGACGCCGTACTTTTCCAGCGCCTGATAGGTGTCTTCGGCGTTCTGGTCGGTCACGCGTGCGCTGCCACGGATTTCGCTGGCCGCCTTCAAGACGTCGTTGGCGCTGACGCCACACAATGAGAGCAGGCTCTGTGCTTTCGTTTTGGCTTTGGCGATCCCCAGCAACAGATGCTCGGTGCTGACGAATTCGTCTTTCAGCGATTGGGCACTGGTGGCGGCTTCGTTGAGGGCCGATTGCAGTTCCGCGGCGATGCTCGGTTGTCGGCCGCCGCTGACCTTGGGCAATTTGTCGAACTCGCTGGCGGTCAGTTCTCGCAGTTGGTTCGCATCGGCGTTCATCTTGGACAACAGCGCGGCGGTGATGCCGCCGCTTTCGTCGAGCATGGCCGAGAGCAGGTGCAGGGAGGTGATTTCGGGATTGCCGGCCGATGTCGCACGCCCCTGTGCTTCGGCGATCAGGCCTTGGGCTTTGGTGGTCAGTTTGTCGAATCGGAAGGTCATCGCGAATGCTCCTGCGTGGGTGACAAAATCCAGTTGGCATGCACAGCATGCCCTACGTGTCTGAATGAGTTAGCGGAACGGCGCGAGCCGTCCGGTCGCGTTTCAAAAACACCGTGAAATACCGGCGGGCTCGCGCCCTACCGCTAACAAAAAACAGTCCGTTTGATGTTGATGGGGTTCGGTAGGTGCGTAAAAAAAGACGGGCGACATGACGCCCGTCTGTCGTCGCCACCGACCGGCAGTGTGCCGGCCGATGACGTTTGATCGTTCAGACAACCTGTCGTCGTTTAGCTCTTGACTTCGAAGTCGGCGTCGATGGCGTCGTCATCGTCGGAGTCACCCGCTGGTGCGGCTGCTCCGGCGGCCGCGGCGTCTGCGTCGCCACCGGCTGCGGCCGTCTTCTCGTACAAGACTTTGCTGAACGCTTTGGCGGCGGCGTCCAATTCTTCGGTCGCCTGCTTGATGGCGTTCACATCGTCGGTGCCCGACGCCGTTTTGACTTTTTCGATCGCTTTGTTGAGCGGTTCTTTGTCACCGTCGGAGAGCTTGTCGGCGTGTTCGGTCATCTCTTTTTCGAGCTGGTGAACTTGCTGATTCGCCTTGTTGCGGGCTTCGGCCAATTCGAACTGTTTGCGGTCCTCTTCGGCGTTCTGCTCGGCATCGCGACGCATCTTTTCGATGTCGTCATCGCTCAGCGCACCGGCTTCCTTGATTTCAACCTTGGCCTCTTTGCCCGTCTTCAGTTCCTTCGCCGAAACGCTCAAGATGCCGTTTTGGTCGATGTCGAACTTGACTTCGATCTGTGGCACGCCACGCGGTTGAGCCGGGATGCCTTCGAGGTTGAACTCACCGAGCAGCCGGTTGTTGGCGGCCATCTTGCGTTCACCTTGGAAGACACGAACGGTCACGGCGGTCTGGTTGTCCGCGGCGGTGCTGAAGACGTTCTTCATTTCGACCGGGACGGTGGTGTTGCGTTCGACCAGTGCGGTCATCACGCCGCCTTCGGTTTCGATCCCCAAGGTCAACGGTGTCACGTCCAGCAACAGCACGTCGGTTCGGTCGCCGGCCAGAACGCTGCCCTGGATGGCGGCACCGATGGCGACGACCTCGTCCGGGTTGACGCCCTGGTGGGGTTCTTTGCCGAAGATCGCCTTGACGATTTCGCGAACCTTGGGCACCCGCGTGCTACCACCGACCAAAACGATTTCGTCGATGTCGCTGGGCGAGAACCCGGCGTCCTTGAGCGCTTGCATGACCGGGGTCTTACATTGTTCGACCAGATCATCGATCAGCTCTTCGAACTTGCTGCGGGTGATCTTCATCGTCAGGTGTTTTGGACCGGCTTGGTCCATCGTGATGAAGGGCAGATTAATGTCGGTTTCGGGCAGGGTCGACAATTCTTTCTTGGCCTTCTCACATGCTTCTTGCAAGCGTTGCAACGCCATCGGGTCGTTGCGAAGGTCGATCGCGTTTTCTTTCTTGAACTCGTCGGCGACGTAGTTGATCAACGCTTCGTCAAAGTCGTCACCGCCCAAGTGCGTGTTACCGGAGGTGCTGATGACCTGGAAGACGCGGCTTTCGTTTTCTTCGTCACCACTATCGGCGACTTCCAGGACGGAGACGTCGAAGGTCCCACCGCCAAGGTCAAAGACGATGATCTTTTCGTCTTTGGCTTTGTCGAGCCCGTAGGCGAGTGCGGCTGCGGTCGGTTCGTTGATGATCCGTGCGACTTCCAGCCCGGCGATCTGGCCGGCGTCCTTGGTCGCTTGACGCTGTGCGTCGTTAAAGTACGCGGGAACCGTGATCACGGCCTTGTTGACCTTGTGACCGAGATAGGACTCGGC
>NZ_JBFHKV010000702.1:0-4681 GCF_041595215.1 Stieleria sp.
CCAAAAAACGCTGGACGCTTCGCGTCGTTGGCGTCTTTTGGGGAGAGGGGAGCCAGTGTATTTATTACAGCACCGGCAGTAATAAAATCGATATCCTCTCCCGTTGGCTCGGCTCATCGCCTGAAGACTAGACACCAACCTTCAAACACCTGCTATTCGCCGACCGAGGTGGTCACTTCGAACCCGAGGTCCTTGATCATTTGGTAATCCTCGTCCGGCGCCTGGCCTTGGGTCGTCAGGTAGTCGCCGACGAAGACGCTGTTGGCGACATACAGCCCGAGCGGTTGCAGCGTGCGGAGGTGGATTTCGCGTCCGCCGGAAATCCGTAGTTCGCGACTCGGGTTGACGAACCGGAACATCGCCAGGGCGCGCAAACAATCTTGCGGACTCAGGTCCTTCTTGCCTTCCAACGGCGTTCCGTCGATCGAATTCAAGAAGTTCAGCGGAATCGATTGGACGCCCAACTCCTTCAGGTCAAACGCCATCGAAATGATATCGTCGTACGTTTCGCCCATGCCGATGATGCCGCCGCTGCACATCTCCATGCCGGCGTCGCGAACATGGCGAAGCGTCTGCACGCGGTCGGCGTAGGTGTGCGTGGTGCAGATCTCCGCGTAATACTCTTCACCGGTGTTCAGATTGTGGTTCACCCGGTCGACGCCGCAGGCTTTCAGTCGGTCCGCTTGCTCCTTGGACAGCAACCCCAGACAGGCACAGATATCCAAGCCGTATTGTTTCTTGATTTCGGGAACGATCTCTTCAACCGCTTTCAGCTCGCGTTCATTGGGTCCACGGGCCGAAATCACCAGGCAATAGGTTTTCGCCCCACGCTCGGCGGCGACCTTGGCCGCCTCCATCAACGCGTCTCGCTTGAGAATGTTGTATTTGGGGACCGGAGCCTCGGAGATCTTTGACTGGCTACAGTAGTGGCAATCTTCGGGGCACAGACCGCTCTTGGCGTTCATCAAGAAATACAGCTGGACGGTCTTGCCGAAGTATTTTTGGCGCAGTCGGAACCCGGCCGAGAGCAACCGCAGCAGGTCATCGTCGGAGGATTCGAGAATCTGTCGGGCTTCATCCCGCGAGAGTTCGCCGCCGTCGAGAATTCGATCCGCCCAGGCGTCGAACGCAGCGGGCGAAGATGTCGGTGGGGCACTTGTGCCGGGAGCGGTGAGGTCGGTCGCCATAGCGGTTCTGTCAATCGGGAGCGGTTTGCCAAGTAACGTCGAATCGGTCACTATATTCTTATGGATCCGGCTCGTCGGCAAGCCGGGACGATGGAATCACTCTCAATCCCTAGGGATCGCTTTGATCCACTACTTCGTTCGGATCGGTGTTTTAGGCGAAATTCGGCTCGCTTCGGCGTTGGCCCCGGTCCAGCGTGGACGCCGCGTGGTGGTCCGCTCGCCACGCGGAATCGAGGTCGCCGAGGTGATTTCCGAGCGCCGCAGTGACTCTGGACGGGACAGCGACTCCGACGCGAGCGTGGTCGATCCCCCCGGCTATCGTATCGTGCGGCCGACGACGGATTCCGACGAGCTGCTGGTGGCCCGATTGGAACGCTACAAGACCCAAGCCATCGAGGCCTGCCGGACGCGGCTGGACCGATCCGCCAGCGGCGCGATGCTGCTGGACGTCGACCAGCTGTTGGACGGGGGCACGCTGCGGATGCACTTTCTCGGAGACGTAGACACCGACGCCCAACGGATTGCCGACGAGATCGCCGAAGAATACGAGTCCGTCGTCCGCACGAACCACCTGGCCGAGCTGTTGACCGACGGCTGTGGCCCCGAGTGTGGGACCACGGCCGGTTGCGGAAGCAGCGGCGGTTCCTGTGCCGGATGCAGCGGCTGCGGCGTGTAGAAGCGGACGGATCATCGATCCGTCCGAGCTGTGACGGCTGTTAGAGGATTTCCAACAGTTCGACTTCGAACACCAACACTTCGTTGGGTCCGATCGCGCCTGGGCTGCCACGATCGCCGTACGCCAATTCTGGCGGGATGTACAGCATCCACTTGTCGCCGACCTTCATCTTTTGCAGGGCCATTTGCCAGCCCTTGATGACGCCGCCGACCACAAACTCGGCCGGTTCGCCGCGTTTGACACTGCTGTCAAAGACTTCGCCGTCGATCAACGTGCCGGTGTAGTGCACACGAACGGTGTCGCTCGGGCTGGGGCTTCCACCATCCCCCGATTCGATCACCTTGTACTGCATGCCTCCGGCCAGTTCCTTGATTCCTTCCTTTTTCAGGTTGGCCTGCAGCCACTCTGCACCCTTGGCCTTGTTGGCTTCGGCTTTGGCTTGGATCGCCGCGGCCATTTCCTGGTGACGTTTGTTCAGCATGCCTTGAAGCTGCTGCTGAACGGCCATCAGCTCTTTTTCGGAGAGTTGAAGCTCGTTTTGTGCCAGAGCATCGGTCACCCCGACGGCAAACGCCTGGGGGTCAAAGTCTTCGGATTTCAAACCTTGTTGCCGCATCTGCTGACCCATCGAAAGTCCCAGGAAGTAGCCGATCGGATCCTTCTTGGCGATACCTTCTTTCGAAGCGTCAGGGGCGGTTTGGTCTTGTGCGTCGGTCATCAGCGTCATCATTGAGACGGCAGTGATCACCAGCAAGCAACGATACATTTGGAGTGTCCTTTGAGTGGAAGCAATCGCCGTTCATCACGAGGGAAGAAACGGAATCGGGCCTCAATGCGAAGCCCTTAACGGGAGAAATCATACCAGGAACCGCCGTTTAGGCGAGGTCCGGTGGAGAATTCGTCGCCGCTGGAGAGGAGTGAAGGAATGAGCGCCAACGGCGCGAAAGCCCGTTGAAGGATCGAAGAGCTCGCGCCCAATGCCACCTACTGCAAACGAATCGGGGTGTTTTTTGTTAGCGGTAGGGCGCGAGCCCTCCGGTCTTTCACGGTGTTTCCAAGCGGAAACCGGACGGCTCGCGCCGTTCCGCTACCTCCCTCTGTGCCAAAATCGATGGCATTGGGCTCGCGCCAAACGGCTGATTCAATCGACGAACCGTCCGCGAGTCCCGCTACTTGGCGAATTCGGGGACATCGCGGGTGCTGGAGACAGCCCCGCGAGCCAGGAAATCTGGCCAGACCTCGTCGCGGAGCTTTTGCTCGCCCAAGGCCAGCGTCTCGTTGACGTTCAGATTGCCTTCGAGAATGTGTGCGGAATTCAGCGCGTAGAACCCCGGCACGCTGGTGACGACCGGCGGCAAACGCGTGCTGTAGTCGATCGTCGACAGCGCCGCGACGTACTTCGCCCGAGCGACCTTGAACTCCAACACGTCGTCGCGAGAAAAGTGATCGTACATCCGCTCCAGCGTTTCCAGACAGCGCTGTTTGTAGTCTTCGTCCGGTTCGGCCAAGTCGGGATGATCGTCGGTCATGTACTTGGGCAAATAAACCAAGTGGTTCCCGCCCAACTGGGACTGCGAATCGACGATCGTCGACATCTCGATGATCCCCGTCAGCGGAACCCAGGTGTCGGTGATGTTGGTGACGTAATACGGGCTGATCGGTTTCTTCAACAACATCGACGCACAGACGACGCCCAAGTACTTGATCCCGCGTAGTTTCGATTTTTCCTCATCACGCAGCTGATCACATTGATCGGCGATCAAGGGCGAGGCAATTGTGGAAACCACATTGTCAAAGGTCTCGACACGCCCCTCACCGAAGTCGACTTCCAATCGGCCTGAAGCCGCATCATCGGTCTTGCGAACCGTTTTGACTCCGTGACCGCTCAACAGCCGAACGCCACGCTCGGCCAGGCTGCCCGTCCACACGTCCAGAATCCGCGCGTAACCGCCGGGGACGTAACCAAACATCTCCTTCTTCGCCCCGCTTCGACGTGCCTTGTACATCCGCTGGGTGTGCGCCCAAATGAATGCGGCGGAGGTCTGGCGATAGGCTTCACCGAGTTTTGCCTTGAGCAGTGGCAGCCAAACTTTCTCAAACGCGCCCTTGCCCGACCAACGCCGCAACCAGGATTCGACGGACTGTTGTTCCATCTTGCGGAAGTCGCGGATTTTGGACGCCAGAAAAATCGTGCCGCCCAAACGAACCCTTTGGAACAGGGACAGCGGTGGAAAACGCAGGAATTCCAGCGTGTTGCTCATCGACATCAATTTGCCGCCGGCGAAGAACCCCGTCTTGGTTTCAACCCACCGGAGTTCCTGTTCCAGTCCCAGCGACTGCAGTTGTTTCCGCAGCACCGAATCACTGAGCAACGTGACGTGATAGAAGCGATCCCAAGTGACGTCGCCGAGTTGCCAGGCGCTGGTCAGCCCGCCAAAGCTGGGGGCGGCTTCGGCGATGGTCACGTCTTGGCCCTTGCCGGCCAGTTCGTCGGCGATCTTCAGTCCCATCACGCCGCCGCCGATGACCAACCACCGTTTTTTCGGCGACGCGTGTTCGTCGTTGTCAGGCACGACTACCGTCCTCGCAATCGGTGGCGGGTGAGCAGCTTCAGCGTCAACCAGATGGTTTTAAAAACCTGCATCTTGCTCGCGCCGCCTTTGCGGTCATAACGCAGACGCAACGGTGCCTCGCCGAACAAGACGCCTTGTTTGCGCAGTTTCAACAAGATGTCCGCCATGCAAGAGAAGCCTTTTTCACCGACAAACGCATCGCCGTGATCGGCAAAGCCCTGACGGATCACCGAAGCTCGATAGGC
>NZ_JBFHKV010000703.1:0-4668 GCF_041595215.1 Stieleria sp.
CACCAACGCGCATCGACCGGGCGACATCTTGCGGAAATGCTGAGCGAAAATGGGAACCACATGGCAACGGGTTTCTTGGGCACCCGTCCGTTGCTGCCCGTTCTATCAGCCTCCGGCCAACAGGATCTAGCGACGTTCCTGTTGCAGTCACGCGAGTTCCCTTCTTGGGGTTACGAGATTGCAAATGGTGCGACGACCATTTGGGAACGCTGGGATAGCTACACCAAAGAAGACGCGTTCGGCCGTCACAACGCGGCGATGAATTCCTTCTCGCACTATGCGTTCGGAGCGGTTTGCGAATGGATGTTCGCCATCTTGGCCGGCATTCAGTCGGACGGCCCCGGTTTCAAAAAGATCATCGTCCGGCCGACTCCGCCGTCACCGGGAAGCAACGCGATGCACGAACCGATCGATTGGGTCCGTGCATCATACGATTCGATTCGTGGCACGATCCGCAGCGATTGGAAAGTCGATGGTGATGCGTTTCATCTGCAGGTCTCGATTCCCGCGAACACCACCGCGACCGTTTATCTGCCGACCGATGATTCGGCGAGCATTACGGAAAGCGGCAAGTCTTTGGAGGAAAATCCACACGTCAAACTCGTTCGCACGGAACCCAATGTAGCCGTCCTGTCCATTCAATCGGGAAGCTACACGTTTGTCGCCAGCAGCGGCCTCGCACCCGCCACCCGTGCGTTAAAAACATCCGAGCCCAAAGACAACTCCATCAATCCCGATGGAGTTGATCTCGCCGACGCGAAGAAGCTTGCCTCGTGGGACTTCACGAAGCCGGCGGACGTCGCCAAATGGTTCGATCGAAAGAGCGTCGAGATCCAGCAGCGAAATGGCAAGGCGTACCTCGTCGCGACAGGCGAGGATTCGCAGATGGCCGTGCGTCTGAATCAACCCGCCACCGGAAAGCTGGTGATCGAGTTGCGTGCGATGCCCGCCAAGGGAGCCACCAGTCAGTTTTTCTGGGCCACACCGGGCCGAGGATTTGTGGGTCACAAGCAGAGCAAGCGAACGCTCCGCGAAACAGAACAGGTGAACGCGTACTTGTTTACCATCACCGACGGTGAGCCGGTCGGAAAGATTCGCTTCGATCCGTTTGCAACCTATGACAAATATGCCAACGCCGGCGAAATGATGATTGAATCCATCGCGGTCTACCGACTCGCCGAATAGCTCAAACCACGCACCGCTAACGAGCCATCCATGAACCTGTTTCAACAATCCGGTTTTCTCAAAGTTTTCATTTGCCCGTTGCTGCTTGTCGTGGCGACAAGCCAAAGCGTGTGGGGACAGAATGCAGGATCAAAGCCGAACGTTGTGTTTATTCTTGCCGACGACCTCGGCTGGAGTGACACGACGCTTTATGGCACGACCAAGCTGTACAAAACGCCGAATATCGAGCGACTGGCGCAGCGAGGCATGACATTCACTCGAGCCTATTCGTCCAGCCCGCTGTGTTCACCGACGCGGGCCAGCGTCTTGACCGGGCTGAGTCCCGCACGGCACGGAATCACCGCACCGGTATGCCACCTGCCGAAGGTGATTCTGGAGCCGAATCAGGCGACCAGTGGACCGCCGAATCGACCAGCCACGCTTCCCGAGTCGGTCTCGCGGCTGGACACGAAGTACTACACGCTGGCCGAAATGTTCCGAGACAACGGCTATGCGACGGGGCACTTCGGCAAGTGGCACCTTGGTCCAGAGCCCTACTCGCCCCTGGAACACGGGTTCGATGTTGACGTTCCCCACCATCCCGGCCCTGGACCGGCAGGCAGCTACGTGGCTCCGTGGAAGTTCAAGGACTTCGATCACGATCCGGACATTCCGGACGAGCACCTTGAAGACCGCATGGCCAAAGAAGCGGTCGCTTTTTTGGAACAACACCAAGACGAACCGTTCTTCCTGAACTACTGGATGTTCAGCGTCCATGCTCCGTTCGATGCGAAGCAAAAACTGATCGACGAATACCGCAAGAAAATCGATCCGAACGATCCACAGCGCAGTCCGACCTATGCGGCCATGATCGAGAGCATGGACGACGCCGTTGGGACTCTGCTCGACACGCTTGACCGGCTGGGGATTGCGGAAAACACGATCATCATTTTCGCGTCCGACAACGGCGGAAACATGTACAACCTCGTCGACGGAGGCACTGCGACCAGTAATGCGCCACTTCGCGGCGGCAAAGCGACCATGTACGAAGGGGGTGTGCGGGGTCCAGCGATCGTGGTGCAGCCGGGATCGATCAAAGCCGGTTCACGAAGCGATGAAATCATCCAAAGCAACGACTTTTATCCGACGCTGCTGGAGATGCTTTCGGTCGACGCTCAGCCGAATCAGGAATTTGACGGCGTCAGCATCGTTCCGGCGCTGCAGGGGAAAGCACTGGATCGTGATGCGATCTTCACCTACTTTCCGCACGCCCCCGGCGTCCCCGATTGGCTGCCGCCGGCGGTCAGCGTCCATCAAGGCGATTGGAAACTGATTCGCCTTTTCCACGCTGGTGAAGACGGGAAGCATCGTTACAAGCTGTTCAATCTGAGCGATGACATCGGCGAACAAAACAATCTCGCAAGCAAGTTTCCAGAGCGTGTGGAACAACTGGATCAAGTGATCGAGCAGCACCTCGTCGAAACCAAGGCGGTTCGCCCGTTGCCCAATCCTAAATTTGATCCGTCAAAATACGACGTGACTCAAGAGGGCAAGGCAAGTCTAAAGGGTGGCGCCAACGCTGCGAAAAAATCTAGGGCAAAACCGTCTGGTAAGCCTGTCGCGGGGTGGCAACCCGGCGGCACCTGCACCCTGTCGACTTCCAACAATGGGCTCGTCGTCCAGAGTACCGGCGGCGACCCGTTCTTCAGTCACGCCTTCCCCGAGGCAATCGACGCATCGTCCTTCACGTTGCATCTGACAATGACTTCGAATTCGTCCGGCAAGGGACAAGTCTTCTGGCAGGAACAGGGTGCAGGCCCCTTCAAAGCCGACCGAAGTGAATTCTTTGACGTTCAACACGACGGCCAGCCGCATGAGTATGCCATCGCATTCACGGTGACGAACCCATTGCTGGCCGTGCGAATAGATCCATCGCGAGGTCCGGGCAAGATCGAACTCTCCGAGATTCGATTGGTCGGCAACGACGGAACAACGCACTACCGATTCCAGACACCGAAATCGCCTCCCGTTTCGTCCCGCAGCGACAACCATGATCGGAAGCCGAACGTCATCGTCATCTACACCGACGACCATGGTTACGCCGACCTGAGCTGTCAGGGTGTTTTCGACGATGTCAGGACGCCCAACATCGACAAGCTTGCTGCGGGCGGAGTCCGGATGACCGATGGCTACTGCACCGCCCCGCAGTGTGTTCCCTCACGCGGAGGACTGCTCAGCGGCCAATACCAGACAAAGTGGGGCCTGGAGTCGAATCCGCAATTCCAGGACGCCGCGACCATGAAGCGTTTTGCCGAACTGGAAACCATTCCCGAGCGTCTCAAGCAGGCGGGTTACGTCACCGGCATGGCCGGCAAATGGCACCTTGGGCCGAGCAAAGCAGATGCGATTGCGGCACACGGATTCGACAAAGCGTTTCATAAGAACAGCAACGGGGCGGGCCATTGGAACATGAACTTGGACGGCGAAGACGTCGGGCCCGAGGAGCAAAAGGGTGGCGGCTACCACATCGATATGATTTCACAGTTTGCGTGTACGTTCATCGATCGCTTTCACGACCAGCCCTTCTTCTTCTATCTCGCTTGCCGGGCACCACACGTACCGCTCGACGCACCACAACAATACCTCGACCGCTTTCCCGGCGAAATGCCGGAGCGTCGACGGCAGGCACTGGCGATGATTTCGTCCATTGACGACGGCGTCGGCCGAATTGTTGCAACGCTTCGCAAACACGAACTCGAAGAAGACACCTTGATCTTCGTCATCAGCGACAACGGCGCACCGCTGAAAATCCACAAGCTCGACGCACCGGGCGGAGGTCCCGGTTGGGATGGTTCATTGAATGATCCCATGAATGGTGAAAAGGGGATGCTGACCGAAGGCGGCATCCGGGTTCCGTTTGTGGTGCACTGGAAAGGGACGATCCCCGCCGGTCAGGTCTATTCGCAACCCGTGATCACGCTCGATGTTGGTGCAACCGCGTGCTCATTGGCCGGGTTGCCCGAGGATCCAAGCCTGGACGGCGTCAACTTGATCCCTTTCCTGACAGGCCAAAAGCAAGGCAGCCCGCACGATGCCTTGTATTGGCGCTGGCTGGGCCAGTCGGCGATCCGAAAAGGAAACATCAAATACCTTCGCTGTGATGACCGAGAGTATCTCTTCGATTTGGAGAAGGATTTCGAAGAGACCAACGACCTCATGACGCGTTCTCCTGAGCTGGCGGCATCGCTTCACGCCGACTTGAAAGCCTGGGCCGCCACACAGTCTCCACCCGGCATCTGGGCCATGCAGTCCGCCGCCATGAGCAGTCAAGCGGCGAAGTACTTTGACTGGTACGTCGACGGGAAACGAGACGTGGCGCCGCCGACGACAAATCGGAGACAGCCACGAACCGGGCGCAAAAGCAAGACGCCCAACCAGTGAACCGCACATTGCTCTCATCCTGAAACACTTCCCCAAGGCTGTCGACATGTTTTCACGACCTGG
>NZ_JBFHKV010000704.1:0-4662 GCF_041595215.1 Stieleria sp.
CAACTACGACGATTGGCACTACATCGTCTTTGAATACATCAATGGGACCAACGTCCGCGATCTGGTGGACCACCACGGCGCGCTCTCGCTCGATGATGCCGTCGTCTTCACCTCGCAAGTCGCCGAAGCGCTCGACCATGCGTCGCAGCGCGGCATCGTGCACCGCGACATCAAGCCGTCCAACGTTTTGGTTTCCGAAGACGGTTCGGTCAAGCTGGTCGACATGGGGCTGGCCCGTAGCGACAACCTGGATCTTAGCGAAGACATGACCGCCAGCGGCGTCACGCTGGGAACGTTTGACTACATCTCGCCCGAACAAGCTTTTGATCCACGCGACGCCGACATCCGTAGCGACCTTTATTCGCTCGGCTGCACGTTCTACTTCATGCTGACCGGTGAAGCGCCCTACACCGGCGGCACGATGCTGCAAAAGCTGATCAGCCACGGCAACGCCCCGTTGCCCAATCCCAAGACGCTGCGTCCGGATCTGCCAGACGAAGCGATCGCGGTGATGCATCGGATGATGGCGAAAGACCCACAGTCGCGGTATCAAAATGCGCGCGACTTGTTGGCCGATCTCAGCGAGCTGGCGTATCGCTTTCAATTAAAACGCGCCCAATCTAACGCTGTCGTCACACTTCCCTCGGGAAACGAAGGCTTACAGCGTCTGCAATTGCATTTGCCATGGATGATCGCGGCGTTGTTGATTTTGATGATCGGCGGGTATTTGGAATTGCAATCGACCGCGACCCGTGATGCGTTTGTGATCAACCGACCGGCATCGCTGAGTCGAACGGGTTCAGCGCGATCGTCCTTGCCACCGTCCGGAGCGGGCACATCGGACGCCGATGCCGCCAGTTCCGACGGCTCCGTCCTCGATCGCTTTCCCCCGTCGTCCTCGGGTACCTTCTCCGACAGCAATCCGGCATCGAACGGTTCCGAGTCGTCGCTCCCTGGCGGATCGGCCAATCAAGGTGATCGCGTCGGCCCCGGAACGATCGATTCTCCATCGGTCGAACCCGGCATGAATCTGGACGATGTTTCCGAAGCGGCCGCGCGGCCACCCAGCTTCGGTGCACGGTTGCCGCTCCCCGACACGTTGGGCAGCGATGATGAAATGCCCGCCACGTCTTTCGAAGACAACACGGCGATGACGCCCAACGAAGGGGACGAGACAGAATTCGATTCAACGACGTCCGGCTTGTCGGCATCGGCCGCTGGTGGTTTAGCCGCGGCGGGATCTGCGGTCGGTGCGGGAATCCAGGAAGCCAATCGGATGAACAAGCCGAATGGATCAGCACCGGTTGTCTCGCCGACCCGCCCCGTCATGCCGGCGGAATTGCCGGTTCCACAATCCGTCCGCGTGGTCTCGCCAAGTCTACTGGCGCTTTCCATGCGAGTCGACCAAATCGATCGGGACACCGACGGCGCGATCCTGGTCGCGACGCTGGCCGACGCAATTGACCTGGCCATGCGATTCGGGGTCGGACGCGTCGAGCTGGCGACTGCTGAGTTGGTCACCGGTCCGTTGACGATTCCCCAAGACAACATGGTCTTCGAGTCCACGGTCGGACGGACGGCCATTCGAATGGTCTCCACCGACACGCTGGCGATCGGCCGCAGCGAGATGTTGAACATCGGCAACCATCGCACCCAATTTCGCAACCTGGACTTTCACTGGGAACTCGCCCAGGAACAAGTCGATGGCGGCTCAATGTTCGTGCTCAATGACAACCGACTGACCCGATTCCAGAACTGCACGTTCACGCTGGTCAATAAAGCGATCCATGACGGCGTGTCGTTTTTCCAGATCGTGACCGACCCCAAAGCCCTGCCGGATTCGGAAACCCTGCCCGGCCGAATCCTCAACCCGAACGAGGATGCGTTGCCGTTGGTGGCGGTCCAGTTAGACAACGCCGTGGTGCGCGGTGAAGCCACCCTGATCCAGATGGACTATGCCGCCGCGTTGCAGTTGGTCTGGAAGAACGGATTGCTGGCGATTAGTGGCCGCATGATTGACACGTCCGGTGCCCGTCGACGCCCGACACCGATCGCCAGCCCGATTCAGCTGTCGCTATCCAACGTCACCGCAGAGATCCCTCGTGGACTGCTGCGAATGCGGCTGGGTCCAGACGGGATTTTCCCGGTCCCGATTGAACGGGAAGCCAATCAGTGCGTCTTCCTGATCGAAGACGGCCAACCGCATGTCGAGATCATCGGCGTGGAAACGCTTGCGACCGAGCGTCCTTATTTGAAGCTTCGCGGCGAAGACAACGCGTACGTCGGCGCCCCGACGTTGAGCGATCCGCTGCTTTCGGTCTCCGATCTGGCCGGCAACACGTCGGTCTACATGATGGAAGAACTGGCGGCTCAATCGCTGCCCTGGATCGATGAACGTCGACCGAGATGGTCGGTTCGCTGGTCCTCGGTGCGTCCCAGATCACAAACCTTTCATCGCCTGACGCCGACCAATTATCGCCAAGACGGAGCGATCTACTTCGGGTTCCAAGAACCCGACCTGCCGCCCCTGCCGTAGACGCGCGAGACTGGCTCACGCCACGTGCGTGTGTGTGTCTGGCAACCGTCGCGCCCGACGCAACTGCCTATCGCCCAAGCCCGCTAAGTTAAGCGTCGTTTCTTCCGATGAGGCCCGTAGGCTCGCGCCGCACGGCTGATATTCGTATGAGATCAGCCGGTTCGCGCCAGCGGTCGGGCGCCTCACTGATGTCAACTGAGCTGTATTAGCGTTACTGCCCACTGCCTATTGCGGCGCCGGAGATCATCACCTCAACGGGCAGCCCGATCGGCAAGGTCGCGTCGGTCTTCAAATCGATCCAAACGCGTCGGGTGTGCGTCTCATTGCGTTCGCCCGCCCAACCGCCGTAGATCTTTTTCGGTTCCATTCTCGGTTCGATCTCGACGACGACTCCGGAGAAGAACTGTCCGGGCATGGCATCGGCCGTGACTTCGCAGGCTTGTCCCCGAGCGACCGTCAACGCGTCCCGCTCGTCCACATCAGCAACCACGCGCAAGCGTTCGGTGTTTGACAATTCCAAGGCCGGCTCCGGCATCTCGGGGCTGATCCACTCGCCGGGATTCACGTCCACGGCCAACACAATGGCGGGGCAGGGCGAGAGGATCGAACAACGCTGCAGGTCGA
The DNA here is from genome assembly GCF_041595215.1 of Stieleria sp. Taxonomy (NCBI): domain Bacteria; kingdom Pseudomonadati; phylum Planctomycetota; class Planctomycetia; order Pirellulales; family Pirellulaceae; genus Stieleria; species Stieleria sp. The sequence goes on from NZ_JBFHKV010000704.1 coordinate 3,161, forward strand.
TTTCAGCCATCGCCAGCGTGGCTTCGGCCGAAGCGATTTCGGCGTCGGCCGCCATCAGGTCGGCCAAACGGGGATCGGCTTTGATCGTCATGTAACGCTCGCGTGCGGCCAACATCAACGCGAGGTTCGTATCATGTTCGGCGCGATAATCTTCCAGCGATTGCGAGCTGAGCGCGTTGCGGGAGAACAATTTGCTGGCCCGTTCAAATCGAGTGCGGGAACTTTCGTAGCGAGCCTCTGCCGCAACGGTTTCCTGCTTCGCCGCTTCAATTTCGCTCTCTCGAGCGCCGGCGATCAACCGCATGCGTTTGGCGCGTGCGGCGGACAACATCGCCGACGCCAGGTCGCGTTGTGCTTCATAGCGTTTGGATTCCAATTGGAACAACACCTGCCCCTTCTCGACGCGGGTCCCCCGTGACACCATGACCGAATCGATTCGGCCGGGAAAGTGCGGCCGGATCAGAACGTTTTCGGTCGTTCCTTCGATTCGTCCGGCGGCATGCACCGACGCCTTCGTCACGACCGGTGGCGAGAGTTCGGGCAGCGATGCGGGGCGGGAATTTGATTTCTGGTGCTGATCGGCGATGATCAAGATCCCGGTCCCGAGCGCCGCGAATGCTCCAGCGAGAAACAGCTGTCTCATTTGAATCTCCCGTTTTCCATTTCGCAGATCCGATCGGCATACTCATAGATCCGCGGATCGTGCGTCACCACGACGGTCGAGCTGGCGTATTCTTTCGTCAATTCATTCAACAATTCCATCACGGCCCTCCCCGACTTGCCATCCAGCGCCGCCGTCGGCTCGTCGGCCAAGATCAACTCGGGTTGCCCAATGACTGCCCGTGCCAATGCCACACGCTGGCATTGGCCGGGGCTCATTGATGTCGGCAAAGCGTTCCGGTGATCCTCAAGCCCCATCCGGCACAGCAATTCGGCGGCGCGTTCACGGGCCTCACGAAGCGGCATTCCGTCCATGGTCAGCGGAATCGACACGTTGTCTTCGGCCGTCAATCCGTTGATCAGTTGGAACCGTTGAAATACAAAACCGATCTGTTGTCGGCGAACCAGGGTGCGTTCGACTTCCGTCAAACCGTCGACGCGGCGGTCTTTCAAAAGCAACTGCCCGGAGTCCGATGTCAAGAGCAGCCCCAGGATCGACAGCAGCGTCGTCTTGCCACTTCCCGACGGCCCGGCCAAAAACACGCACTCCCCCGGATCGACGTGAAAATCGATGCCGTCCAGGACCGGGCGTGACTGGCCACCGATCACGTATGACTTCGCGATCCCCTTGGCTTCCAACGCATGAGTTGTCAATGCAGGCTTCGTCGGCTCGGGCGAAACTCCATGGCTAGGCCGAACACCGACGGGGACATCGGCTGGCGTGTTGGCGGTCGTGCCGGTGTTGGTGAGGGTCATGACTGCAATGCCGTATGGGGGTCGATACGTCGGACGCGCAGATAAGGCAGACCGGCCGCGAGCAAGCAAATCGCGAACATCAAGAC
>NZ_JBFHKV010000705.1:0-4662 GCF_041595215.1 Stieleria sp.
ACGAAATGGGTTGCCAAAAGCTGCCGGTCTACGATCGAGATCCCCAGCCGATGTTGTTGATTCCCTTTGGGCAATTGCCGCGGAACTGGTACGATTGCGACGATGGGAATCCGCGAGCAAATTCGACGTCCGTTGCATCGCATCCGACCTTGCGTCGGCGCTGCAACTGTATGGATCGGCTTGCTGTCAATACTTTTGCTGTTCGGGTTTGTGAATCTGTATTGGAGGGCTCGTCCTGGATCCGAAGAGTTTGCGTCTTCGCTGCACACGCTCTCACTCTCAACGATCGGGGTCGGCGTCGACATGCGTACGCCGGCGGAATCATACCCTGATCGCCAGTATGAATTCTGGCAAGAAGCGGTGGATCGCATCCTCGAGGCACACCCTGATGATGCCGGGCTGTACGCAGCGGCGGCTCTGATTTTTCATGAACCTTGTGTGTTGTATACATCGGACGTTGCTAAAGACGTAGCGGACGAGGATGTCCACGCGGTTCTGTTTCCCGGGGAAGTCATCGACCGGATACGTGAGTCGCGCTCCGATTTCGATCGCCAAGGTTCGGCACGGTCGTCCGAATTGATTCGGCGAGCAACCGAGCTGGATCCAGACGACAGGCGGTGGTGGCGTCTGCGAGCAGTGCTGCTGTGGCCGTCACCCATGACAAGCCAGGAGTCGATACCGCGCGATTCGAACTGGGAACAGGTCCTTCACGACGCCGAACACCACGACCCGGAGAACGGTCTGTACACCGTATTGCATGCCTACGGTCACAGCCAAACGGCGATCGGTCTGGACGAAGACGCCAACACGATCATCGCGGATTCAGAATCGTGGTCTCGAACGATTGGTTTGGCAAAGAAGTGCGTCACCTATCGGACGTTGACATTGGGTGAACCGGGTGTGAGTGACATGGTTCGCCTGCATTCCCTTTCACGACACCCGCGAGCCACCACCACTGAATCAATTCGTCATCGATTGATTGGCTGGCGCAACGCGTACTTTACGATTGGGCTGGCGAGGCAACTGATGCGGATGGCTGACGCAAAGGAGATCGAAGCGGAGTACGAAAAACGCGAAGACTTGCTGCGGCTGGCGCAGGCAATCATCGATCTAGCTCATCAACGATCAGACAAGCTGACACGATACCAAACGATCACCTACCAAATGCGACGCATTCTCTTGGAGGTCAGATCAGATCTTGAACGAGAACGCGGTCAAGTTAGCAAGCTGACAGCATCGGAGCTCAAGGACGCGACTCGGTGGGAGGCGGTGGTAAAGAGAGCTGCCGCCAGCGTAAATCAAAGCCAACCGACGCCGGCTGGTGCCGTGGTCCGTGCGGCGAGCATGATCGCGCTTTCGCTGTTTGCAAGCACGCTTGGGACAACGATTGTTCTGACCGTACTCTGGATTCTCTTTGGACGCCCAAGCCCGAACACCAGGGGCATTCTTTGGCTGTTCGCATTGTACTTCCTGGGAGTCGGCCTTAGCGTTTTGTTTTTAGGAGCAGGGCCGGCTGGACTCGTTTCAGAATCGGTTCAGCACTGGATTCTTACCGGCGTGTCATTTGTTCTTCTGTGGCTATTGATGGGTGGCATTGCGGCGCGTTTGGCGATTCGCGTTCAGTTTTCGATTCGAAGTTTGTTGATCGGAACGGGCGTGGTGGCACTGTTGCTGCAGATGGTGGTCCATTTCCAGCTTGGTTGGGACGCTTTTGGGCTTCCAATCCACGTCCATGCGTCAAGCGATCGGTTGATTGGGATGATCGAACAGCACCAGCCAAACTCATCGGACCACTGGCTACCTGGTCCCTCTTGGGTAAGCCCGTTGATCTTGCAGTGGGTGATGCATAAAGGCCCATCCTGGAGTGTCGCAGTTTTCCTAGTATTGATTGCAATCCGGTTGGTTTGGAGCTTCAATTTCGCACAGAGTGTCGGTCAATTGCTGATCGCCGTGAGCCTATTGACGCTGCTCTGGTTGAACGTCTGGGTCTGGATCGAGCCGGCGAACTACGTCACCGCACGCCATGCACAAATACGACTGGAGACCTACATCCGGTCGGTCGAGGAATACTATGAACCGATAGAAGAGTTCATCGGGTCCGAACTTGCAGTCGAACGTCAGGAGACCGGATAGTCGCCGTTCTCGGGCGGCGAATGCATAGGGTACCGAGTCGTGCGGATTCCGGGCTACGAGGTCTTGCGAAATCCGGCTGCGGTGCGGCATCAGATCGAACAGGCAATTGATGCACTTCTGTAGTGCATTGCCCCCTCATCCCCAGCCATTCTCCCCCACGACGAGAGCGAGCACCACTCGCTCTCGTCGTGGGGGAGAAGGGAGCCAGAATGAAGGGGTGCGATCACACCGAACAGAGAAAACGCGATTTCTTCGCGCTGGCGGTTGCATCGACTTCTCGCAGTTGGCGATTTCACGAACCCACTTTAGTCGTTTTCACCAACGCACCGAATCGCCGATGGCAAACGACACGCAGTTGAACATTGCGTCGCTGAAGCCGGCGGTGTTTAGGATGTCGCTTCGCTCGGGGGTATGGGGGTTGTCGGAGGGGGCGATGTCGATGCGGACCAGCTTTGGTTCGGCGTTGCCGTTGGTTCGCTGTGCCTTCTTGGACTTCTCCCTCTTCGTCATCACGCCCCGCGAACCGCCTTGGCCGTGCCCGTCGGCGCGTCGCGAGTTTATCCAGCACGGCTACGAATCGATCCGGATTTGGGCTAGAATCTGCCCTCGACACCGGGGGTGTAGCTCAGTCGGTTAGAGCAGGGAACTCATAATTCCTTGGTCGCGGGTTCGAGTCCTGCCACCCCTATTTGGACGGCTCCTACGGATTGAACGTCCGCAGCATCTTGCGTCCCTTGTACAGATTGAACAGGTCTTCGCCGCTCAACGGGCGGCTGCGTCCGGCGGTCGCCTGGTCGATCGTTTCTAAGCCGTCGGTGATGACGACGCACGCGGTGCCTTCGCGGGTCGCGGTGAACACGCCTGCCCGCTCGTCCAGGAACAGGCCCAGCAGCACGGGTTTGAGTTCCTCGTAGCCGAGGTGTTGCAGGTGCTGTTGGAACGTCTCCATCGCCCGCTGTTGGGCTTCGTTCATCGCTTCGGTCGGGACCGAGAAGATGTCTTGGTGGTCGGCGTGCCAGCCGGCGTAGATCGCAAAGATGTCGTCGATCGGCATGTCCGCCAAGTCGCAGGCCATGGTGAAGACCGCCGGCCCGGTCATGCCGATGTTGCTGTAGCCCCGCTCGCCCATGTTGTATTCGAACCGCACCAACGTCACGTCGACCGGATCATCGAAGCTGGGCCAAAGCAACCGCCGCGACGCGGCGACTTCGACGTTGGTCGGCGGCACGCCCATTTGATGGGGCTGGCTGAGCCACAACGCCATCTCCGCTTCCGCCGTCGCGTCGGGGGTGCGGTAGGTTTCGTCGATCTCGTTGCCGAAGTCCAGTTCGTCGGCGTAGGCGATCGCGCGCAGCCGGGCGGCGGGATCGCCGGCGAGTTCGATCAATCGCTTGCGGCCTTCTTCGTCGCCAAGTTTCGCCAACGCCCCGGCGGCTTCGCACTGCACCCGCCGGTGTCGCAGCAAGACGGTTTGGTTCAGTTTTCCGATCGCCGACTCGTCGCCGATCAACGCCAGCGAATCGCACAACGCGACCGCCAGCGCGACCGCTTCGGCCAGCCGCTTCTGGACCGTCGGCACGTCGTCACCGAAGGCACGCGGGTTGTCTTCAAAGAATCCGAGGCGGCTGGAAACTTGTCCGAGCAGTGCGGTCAGCGTGTCGAGCATGCCCGCAGTCGGGTGCTCGGCGACACGACCGTGACGGACCAGGTAGTTGGCCAGGTCCAGCAGCGAGGCGGCGAGCGCGGGTTCGGAAAGACACTCCAACGCGGCGGGGAACACGGCGTCGACCGGCCAATCGTCGTGTTGCATCAGCGGGCTGAGCATCTGTGCGGCGTCCATCCAATCCGTCGGCGGCCGCTGCTTTAAAATCTCGACGAACACCTGCAGCGACTCGCGCGAACGGGCCATCGTCAACAGGTGCAACAGCAGATGGCGATTGGAGGTTTCCGGTGGCAGCGAGTCGTCGATCTGCTCCATCACCTCCGGCGTCAGCGAGCCGATGATCTCCAGCGACGACTCGGAGCGATCTTGAACCAGCAGCGTGTGCACGACCCGCAGCAAGGCGCCGATGATGGCGGGGTCCGATTCGGCCAAGCGGTCCCGGTTACCGGCCAGATGGGACAGGATGGCGACGGCGGAGGCGGCATCGCCGGTTGCCAGGTCGCGGAGATGGTAGCCGGCGGCGACCGGGTCGGTGTCGCGGCCGAGGAGCGAAGTGGTGGTCTGCTGGATCGACACGACAAAAAAGGTCCGGGAAAGTGGCGTAAGCTTCCAGCTTCGGAGTGATAACCGGAAGGCAGCGGTCGATCAAGGTGCGTCCCCCGCCACTGCCGGTTCTGCCGCCCGCTCTGCTGTCTGTTCCGCCGTTCGGTCCGCCGTCCGTTCCGCTGTCCGTTCTGCTGTCAGCTTTTTTGGGGAGCTTCCGCCGGTGCGGAGGGGACAAGCTCGAGCGCCCTGAGGCGAATTTCGACTCGGGCGGCTTCCCGCCGCTTGGCGTGTTCGATCAGGCGTGCGATTTCCTTGGGTGA
>NZ_JBFHKV010000706.1:0-4661 GCF_041595215.1 Stieleria sp.
GAAATCGACACCTACGTCCAGCACTTCAGTGACGTCGATCGCGCGATCCTGGAAGGCGAAGAAGAAGGTTTTGTGAAAGTCCATACCAAGAAAGGCACAGGTCAAATTGTCGGGGCAACCATCGTCGCCAAGAACGCGGGCGACATGATCTCCGAGATCACGTTGGCGATGGTCAATGAAGTGGGACTGGGAAAGATCGCCAGCGTCATCCACCCCTATCCGACTCAAGCGGAAGCGATTCGCAAGTTGGGCGATCAATACAATCGAACGCGATTGACCCCGACCAGCAAAACGGTGTTGGGCTTGTTGCGACGGTGGAACGTGGGGCAGTAGCACATTCACAGACGACGCGATGTAAAAAGGGTCAGGAGCCTTTTTGGCAATCTGGGTTGCCTCGGCTTACCTATTCTACTTTAAATGCTCCTGACTCTTTTTTGAACACAGCCGTTGCCGTCGCTCCGTGCGGCAATTGGATTTCAGTGTCGCGATTAATTGTCACCCAAATGAGTTCGTTCAAATCAGCGGCAGAGTCGCGGTCGGCACCGCTGGTGAGACGAAAGCGGATACCGATTGCGTTTTCAGTCGCAGACTCAATGAAGCAGGAACGATTGAACGGCAGCTGATCGTTGGCGTCATTCGGCCCGGTGGCGGAGACAAATCCGCCAGGGTGCGATGGGTAACTTGAGCCAGATAAAGTCTCCGATCGAAGCGGAAATGTCTCTCGATGCGTCCCCGTTTTGGGCGTCGTGACCGTGAACGTGAGTAACGTTGACGCCTGCGATTCGGCACAGCGGACATATCCGACGCGAGCCTCAGCTGGGGCTTCGATCACGACGACCTCGGTCGGTCGGCCGGCGAACCGCGAATCGCAACCAGCGATTAGCGTGCACACTGTGATGGCGAATAAGGTGACGAACGCGAGCAGCTGACGGATGGAGAAACGCAAGGGATCCGCTTCGGGGTGAAATTACGCGGCGCGGGCCGTGGTCGTTTGGCGTTGGGGGAAATCGTTTCGAGATTCACAGACGAGCCATTGCATCGGGCCGCCGCGGCGTTCGCCGATCACTTGGGCTTGCCGTGGTTCGCTCAAGTTGGCCAACTCGGGAAGCGACCAATGTTGGGGACGCTGGTCGTCCAACACCGCATCGATCACGGTCACGTGATGCGTGCTGGCAAACTGATCGTACAATCGTTCGCAGATCCCCGCTCGAAACATCTCGTGCGTTTCGATGATGAAGTCGGAATCGGCGAAGGCTTCCGCCGCATGATCGTTGACCAACAAGTCCGCTTCGCCGCCTTCGATGTCACAGATCACCAAGCCACGTTTTCCATACAGGTCGCCGAACATGCACTCTGCCTGGATTGCCACGCGATCGGCCACACCGTTGGCGGCGGCCATCTCGGCGATCGCGGCACGGGCTTCGCGTTGCAATTCATAGGCGATTACTTTCGCGTCCGTCCAACGCAGCGCACAACCGATCGCATAGTACCCTTCGGCGCCGCCGACATCGACGATCACCGGGTAGTCTTTACTAAGCAAGCGTTCGAGAATCGGTTGCAATTCGGCTTCGTAGGTTCCCAACAACTTCGGTGCGAGCGTGCTGCCGTGTGAATAGGCTTCGGGATAACACAGTCCGGCAAACGGGCCGCGTCGAACCGTCATTTCACTGGCAAATTGCAGCACCATTTCACGGTCGCGCGTTTGGAGCATCGCACGTCGCGATTGCCGCTCGGCTTCCGCCCGTTGACGACGCTGCTGACGCAACCCGCGACGGTGGTTTCGATAAGCCGCGATTGGACCGCGTTGGTACCAGCGACGTTTCTTTTGCGGACGATCGGGAAGTTCGAATCCGGCATCGCGAACGACTTCCGCGACCGCCCAAAACTCATCGGCATAGGGATGCGGACGCGATGTCTGCCAAGGTTTCAGACCCTGGCCGGTGAAATGAATGATGTGCGGATCCGTCGTCGGCAGCGGCAACGACGAGGGACCGGCAAAGAAGCGGTGCGTGACGTTGTATTCCGGTGCCAATCGGGTCCAGCCGTCGGCAAACTGCACGGCCAAGATATCCTGGTCGGGATAGACCCAGCGATCGGGATCTTTCATCACCCTGTCCAACATCGTTTCGCTGGTCCGGTTGCTGCGCCACGTGGACAGGTCGATGGCCAACACGCCGCTGTTGAGGTAGGCCGAATCGAGCGACAAACCGAGTCGCCGGACGGCCGGGTGGGCTTCGGGAACCGCGGCCAATCCGGACTGCCCCAAGTCGAGTTGGAAGAGTTCGTCCAGCGGCCGGCGCACCAGCGTGTCCCCGTCCAAATAGAGCACGCGATCGATGTCGGCCGGCAGAATCTGGGGCAGTGCGAGACGAAACAGGACAGAGACGTCCCAGCTGGAATGTTCGGCGAACTGGCGGGGAAAGTCGTCGCCGACGCGATGGAAGTCCACCGATGCACCCTTCGCGTTGATCAATCGTCGCATCTTGGCTTGATCGATGTCGTCTAGATCGCCGTCATGCACGATGTGAAACGCACTGGGTGGAAACACACTGGGCTGTGTCTGAGACTCGATGACCGACAGCATGCTCACCAAGGCGAACGGGATGTAGTCACGGTTGATCGTGTAAACAAACCGGAGCGATTCGCTTGGGGTCCGCTGGCAATCCATTGGCGGGCTTTGTGTCGGGGTGATGGGGTGTGGGTGGGTTGCGGATAACAAATGCGCCCAGCGGGCGGCAAGATCACTTCAAGTTTGCTTTCAAGAAGGCCCACAAGTCGGCGTACTGGTCGATCTGTTTGCTGACCGGCGTGCCCGCCCCGTGTCCGGCTCGGGTTTCGATGCGGATCAACGTGGGATGATCACAACCCTGGGCGGCTTGCAGTGCCGCGGCGAACTTGAAACTGTGACCGGGGACGACGCGGTCGTCACGATCAGCGGTGGTGATCAACGTTGCCGGATAACAGGTGCCCGGTTTCAGATTGTGGAGCGGTGAATAAGACAACAGGTTCTCGATCTGGTCCGCTTCGTCGCTGCTGCCATACTCGGTGACCCAGGCCCATCCGATCGTAAACTTGTGGTAACGAAGCATGTCCAGCACGCCGACAGCCGGCAAGCAGGCACCGAACAAGTCTGGCCGCTGAGTCATCACGGCGCCGACCAGTAAACCGCCGTTGCTGCCGCCGCGAATCCCCAATCGACTGCTGGTCGTGTATCCGGCGTCGATCAAATGTTCGGCCGAGGCGATGAAGTCATCGAAGACGTTCTGCTTGTTCAGCCGCATGCCCGATTCGTGCCACTCGCGTCCGTATTCTCCGCCGCCGCGCAGGTTCGCCACCGCGTAGATGCCTCCGGCGTCGACCCAAGCCGCATTGGCCGGCGAGAACAGGGGCGTCAGCGACACGTTGAAACCGCCGTAGGCGTACAGCAGCGTCTGATTGGTTCCGTCCAGTTTGCTGTCTTTGCGGCGGGTGATGATGATCGGAATCTTCGTGCCGTCTTTACTTTCGCAGAACACTTGCTCGGTGATAAACGCATCCAGGTCCATGTCGATTTCGCTTTGCCGCCACAGCGACGTCGCTTTGTCGGGCGACGATTCGGTCAAGTCGACTCGATAGATCGCCCCCGGTGTGACGTAATTGGTGAAGCGAAAGAACGTTTCGGTGGCGTCTTGGCGACCGCCGAACCCGCTGACGGTTCCGACACCGGGCAGATCGAAATCGCCGAGCGGTGATCCGTCGATCCCGTACCGGCTGACGTGGCTGCGGGCATCGCGGAGGGCATCGACGTAAAACGTTTCGCCGAACAAGCTCACCGATTCGATCACGTCACTCGACTCGCCGATCACCTGTTTCCAGTGCTCGCGTTCCGGCGACGTGACATCGACGGCGATCACGCGTCGCCGCGGGGCTTGGTGATCGGTCAAGAAGTACATCGTGTCACCGACCGAGGCGATGAAGTCGTATTCGAAGTCGAATCCGGTGATCAGCGGGGTGACTTCTGAATCCGGATCGCGGAGATCTTTGACGAAGATTTGCGCTTTCGGTTCGCTGCCTTTCCAGTTTTGGATCACCAGGTATCGCCCGTCATCGGTGACGACGGGAGAGAAACCCCATTTGGGATGATCGGGCCGCTGCAGGATCAACGGGTCTTCGCTCTGGTCGGTCCCCAGGCGATGAAAGTGCAATCGTTGGTTTTCGTTCGTGCCGGTCAGTTCGGATCCGGCATCGGGTTCGTCGTAACGGGCGTAGAAGAAACCGCTGTTGTCGGGCAACCAGGCGACCGAGCTGAACTTGACCCAATCGATCACATCGTCCAGGTCGTTGCCGGTCGCGACATCACGGACTTTCCAGGTCCGCCAATCGCTGCCCCCGTCGGCCAATCCATACGCGACCAGGGATCCGTCACGGGTGATCACCGTTCCCGCCAGCGCGACCGTGCCGTCGTCACTGAGTTTGTTCGGATCGATCAATACCTGGCGTTCAGCCGAGAGCGAATCGGCCTTGTAGAGAACGCTTTGGTTTTGCAGCCCGTCGTTGTGGGAATAGAAGTAGCGATCGCCGCGACGACGGGGAATGGTGTAGCGTTCGTAGTTCCACAATTTCTCCAGCCGTTGCCGCATTGCGTCGCGTTGCGGCAGCGATTTCAGGTACGCCTGCGTGAC
>NZ_JBFHKV010000707.1:0-4657 GCF_041595215.1 Stieleria sp.
ACCGCGATCGTGATCACCTGGAGCGACGGCAGAGTGTCGCGATTGACCGCCAGCCAGCTCCGGAAAGCTTGTCCGTGCGCGACGTGCCGGGAGAAAAAGCGCGCCGATCAGTCAGCCGACGAAGGACCATCGAAGTCACTCACGCTACCGGTCCTGAAGGCCGAAGAAGCTCGTCCGTTGACGATCACGTCGATGCGTCCGGTCGGTTCCTACGCCTACAACATCGCCTTCAGCGACGGTCATTCCTCAGGCCTGTTTCCCTTGACGATGCTTCGCGAACTCGGGGCGTGAAACGGCGAATCTGCGGCAAGACGTGTAGGCCTGGCTTGAAAACAGGTAAGAAAATTTTGGAGGTAAGAAAATGATGGAACGCACCGACCATCCGATGAATCCAATTTTCCTACCTCCAAAATTTTTCTACCTTTCCAACCAGCCTCCCTGCCCTGTTAAGTCGCTGGGAATGGGGAGAGGGATGGCAGAATGATGGAAGTCAATGCGTCGCCACCCAGTTCGCGACCGCGTCGTCCGGTTACCTGGTTGATTGTGCTGGGCGCAGCGATTGGGATCACCAGCTCGATTTACTTCAACCTACGACTGTTTGATCTGCGTCGACAGCGGGCGCAGTTGGCCGAGGAAGTCGGGTTATTGGAAGTGACCGATCCCAAACGTGTGCATCTCAGGCATGTGCCGGTCAGGCCGGACGCGATTCCTCCCGGCGTGGAGGCCGCATACGTGTGGAAGTACCGGATTTATCTGCCGGCCGGATATGGACCGAGTTTTGTGACCGGCCGACGCGCCGTCTCGGCAGACTCACCGCATAGCGCCGGTGGACGCGACAGCAGTTGGGGCGGTAAAGAACAAGATCCTGTCGAAACGGTGTTAACGATCGCACTCATCAAGCAGGAATCGGGCTGGACCTTCAGTCAAATGCGTGGCGGGTCCTCCACTTCATCGACCTTGTCGGAAGATCTGCCGCTCGATTCGCTCGATCAGTTCGTCATCGAGCCCGCCGTGACGGCCGAGACGCCGGCGAAGTCCTATTCGGTGGATGAACCGATTTGTTTGCTGCGTCTGCGAAGCCGTCAGCCGGTGGAGCCACAAGAGGGCGAGACGACGCTTTACCCGGGAATCGTCACCTACATGGTGGAATCCGATCTGCGCGACACGTTTGAGCAATGGGCGCAGGGCAAGACCGACCGAATGCCGGAGCTTGAGTGATGACGAACGCCATGGAGCCTCCGACGGAAGCCAACGCACCGTTGCCGCGACGACGAAGGTTTCGGTTCAGTCTGCTGGATTTGATGTTGCTCACCCTGATGGTCGCCGCTTGGCTGCCGACCTACTTTGCCGTGCGTGAGATACCGGTGTTGCAGAACAGCGTCGATCAAATGCGCGCGTTGACGACCAATCTGTCCATCATTGATGATCAAAAGTTGTGCCTCCGAAGCCTGCCCGGCATTTGGCACAACATTCACGGTTGGAAGTACTCACTGCCCGCGGATGCGGCAATGGAACTGCGTCTGGCAACCGAGGGCATCCACTCGATGGGCGACCCCGAAGTGTTCCAGTCGTATGAGTTACCGACAGGCATCCACACCATCCATTTGAAATACACCCAAAACGCCGATCAGGAATATGTTACGCAGGTGTTCGTCGACGACTCTGAAGCGATCGTCAAAACGCATCCACCGGGCTGGATCAATACGTCCGGCAGCAGTAGCAACGGCAAAGGTGCTCCGACGGCGGAGGCATTTGACCTGGACAAGCCCCTCGTGCTACGACAGATGCGTTACTCGGAAATGCATCCCGCTGGCAAATTCAAGTTGCATTCTCTGCCGCCGGAATATGATGCCAAAGGCAACATGCTGTCCATCGTGCCGAAAGGGTATCAATCCGGACCGCCCAAGCGGTTCGTTGCACCAACGGACGCGCGGAACGTGTCGTCTTGGGGTCATCGCCAGGGAATGCGGTTGTTGGACAATACGACCGGCTGGAACGGCTTGTTGGAATACCAACCGTCTTACCGAGCCATCTTGGACGACCGAAATGTCCGCTGGCTGCAAGTCTTGAACGCGATTTCCGTCCGTCCGGTGCGCGATGATTCCTCCCCGGTTGAACAACCTGAAGTCGTCTTTGATAACGCGGCAGCAACAGCAGGCAGACCGAAGCTGATGGTGACGGACTCACTGCAGAACCCTAACCAGGCGGCCAAAACGCTATCGAGTCAAACGCAAGGCCGGATCTCCGAAGACGGCAACACGATGCGTCTGTTCGTTCATTATCCGGCCTTTCCATCAGGCGCAAGACTGGTCGTGGAAGTGATTTTTGAGGCACGCTTTCCAAACCGCATTGGCTTGCGTCCGCATCTGGCCGAAGGAAGTCTTCCACTGCAGGCGGCTCAGTTTGTGACGACGTTTGACGCACGTTTTCAATGGCGAACCGTGGAGTTGCTGGCAGACACCGACGATGATGGTCCGCATGCCAGACGACGCGAAACGCCTCAACCGGCCCCATTGCAATCGCTCTATCCCGAGGACGCACTGACGACAGCGTGGCAAACGATTCCCGATGCACGACTGCCCCTCGCTGAGTACTCGCCCGACGGCGAGGCGCTCCGCCGCTTGGCACTGACCTCTGATGTCGCCAACTTTTGGACGTTTGCCTATCCGGCGGCTGTGCCCGACACGTGGCGTTACCAGGGTCTGCCGATTCGTCAGGTCTGGCTGGTTCCGCATCCGGAGCCGGCGGAGCAGACCGATTCGTCGCCCCGCCCAGTGACCACAGAGATTCGCAGCGGAACAGTGTATCCCGGAACGGAAATCGACATCCCCGGCGGCCCGGTGGTCACGAATGTGCGCGTGACGGTTCCGCTGCCAGCAGACAAACCGATTTGGATGGAGATCCCGACGCCGTAGGGATCGACATGACGTTTGTGTCTAGGCTTTAGCCCAATACCGCTAAGTTAAGACCGACCGAGAGGCCGCTCGCGCTGGCGCGAACCGGCTGATATCAAACGAATATCAGCCGTTTGGCGCGAGCCTACGGGCCCTAGCACGAGGAAACGACGCTTAACTTAGCGGTACTAGGCTTTAGCCGATCCTCGGTCACCCACCTGCGCTTGGCACGGAAAGGTTGGCACGGCGAGACAGGATCTGTTCTAATTTGATGCTTCGATCGAGATCGAGATCAAAGGCCTTCGCCCCAGACAAAAACGGTTTGAGCTGCCATGTCAAACGGATCAGCCACGACAAGTCCCGATTCGGTATCGCAGGAAGCACAGGCTGGGCGAGCGGTGAATCTGGCGAAGTATCTGGTCGCCTTCATTCTGTTGATCAACGTTTGTTTTGCCATCTATATGGTGGGGCAATTCTTCGTTCCGAAGACCTACGGCAACGGACTGCACGCGATCTATACGACCATCGTGTTCGCAACAACGCTGTTGCTCGGTCTTTCGGCGCACCGCCTTTGGAACGGAGACACCAAGCAAGGCACGTCATGGTTCTTTGCTGCGATCGCAATCTCATTGATCGGGAACCTTGTCTCGGCGCTGTTTGCGTAACCGCAACGTACGTCGTTGAAGCATTTATTTCCGGCGTCGCATGAAGCTTTAGCTGCAGCCCGCAAGCCCGCCTGTTCGTCATCGTTACCCAAACACCGAAGGGTTCGCGTCCAATGCCACTTACTTTGGCGCCAAACGGGGTACTGTTGTTAGCGGCAGGGCGCGAGCCCTCCGGTCTTTCAGGGTCAAACCGGACGGCTCGCGCCGTTCCGCTAACTCCGTCAGTGCCACAGTAAGCCTTCGGGCCATACCCTCTCACTCCGCTTCCGCTCGTTGCGAATCCGTTCCCGGCTCCGGTTCGGTGACCTCGGACACGGGCAGGTCGGTTTCGAATGCTTCGGCTTTGGGGATCGCCTCGTTGACGATTTGCAGCAGTCGGGCGCGGCGCTGCTGTTCTTCACCGCTCGCGGGAATGTCGACGAGTTTTTCAAAATGTGCTTGCAGTTCGACGAGCGCCTCGCGGTCGGTGATGAAGAGTGTCGACCGGAGGTAGTTTTCGTCGCCGACACCTTGCGTCCATCCGAATTGCCACATCAACAGTTCGTCGGCTTGGACCAACAGCCGATCGCTGATCCAACGATCGGGGTGATTGCGCCCGATCGCCGAGAGCAGGTCAGAGATCGGCGGACTCGGCTTGCGACGGGTGGGAAAATGTGGAGGCGGATCCCAGACCTGGGGAAAGCGATGTTTGCCCTGTTGTTGCATGAACGTGATCGCTTCATCGATCTGTCCTTCGTTCAACATTCGATCGACTCGGGCGGCACGATAGCGAGACGGTTGAAAGGACGCGGCGGCGACGGTGAGGCCGAGAAACGCCAACACCGGGATCGCCCAGGTCGAGCGTTGTAGAACGCTTGATCGGAAACGATGGATCGCGATCGAGTCGGCATTCTTTCGGATCGCGACCGCCAAGCCGATGCCCAGCAGAAGCGTGGGGATGAAACCGTAGAACGCCACGCCAAACACGTTGGAGCGGTAATCCAACAAGATCTGCTGGGTCTCGGTCAGTCGCAACCCGCCCATGATCGAGACCATGGACATGATCTGTTGAAAGAGCGCGACCACGGCGATGGCCATGCAGGGAGCCAGCACCCACGA
>NZ_JBFHKV010000708.1:0-4656 GCF_041595215.1 Stieleria sp.
CACCAGATTGGCTCAGCCACCCGATGGGCGGTCTCAACCATGTGCCATTTCAGGGAGTTTGAAATGCCGGAACTTTATCGCGGACTTGAGCATCCCTATTGTCAGCCATTTGATCCCGGTGCGGGAGCACTGCCCCCCCGCGCGACCCGCCGCACTGACGGGAATCTTGAATGCAGGGAGCGGTGGGTGGGGACCGCCCCAGCGGTGGCAGTCGGCTTGGAGGCGGGCTGGCTGATCGCAAAGAAGCCGGACGCCGCTGACGCGAAAACCGACGACGCGTCCCCACGCTGTCTACAACTGGCAACCGGACAATGGTGCCTCCCGATTTGGGCGACCTGGTTTCCCAGCCCCGGTCCGGCTGTGATCTATGCGTCTGATCTGGGTTACCGGATCGGTCAATCGGTCGAAATCATTTATCTGCAACGCGACCGACAAAACGAGACAGCGCCGAGATTGCAATCATGAAAATCTGGATCGCCGCCTGATTCGCGCAGAAACCGGCGTTTGCCACGGTCCCTTGAACCGCTTTCTAAACTTTGCGCACACATTGTCTTCATGCTATCTTCATGGGCAATCGCATGGCATCTTTTTGCAATCGCCTGGATGGCGACGGGTTTGCTATGATTTTCCCGAGAGATACCCCCCAGAGAATTGGGCAATGGGAATGGACCTTTGGATCGCGATCGGTTTTATCGCCACGGTCTCCACCCTCGCGTTTGTCGCGGGACGGCGACTGTCGCTATCGGTCTACCAGAACAAGCCCCTGCTGCTGGCCGAATGCTTGATTTTTTCGCTGGTGTTCGCATTCGGTCTTGCCAATCGGTTGTCTTGGGCCCATGCCTTTCCCACGCCGGCAGCACTTTGTTGGGCAAATTGGGTGCCGGTGTTTTTGTCGTTTAGCGCCGGCTTGGCCTCCGAAGTGTCTGCGTTGCGAGCGGCGTGTCGGCACGGCGTCGCCGGGTTGATGGCGCTGCTTGCGATCGGGTTCTTGGTCTTGCCGGTGCTTCGCCCCCAATTGTTTCCGATCGAAGTGGACCGGGCGGCAACTTGGAAAGACGGAGTCTGCTTACAAAGTCATGAAGCCAGTTGCGGTCCCGCGGCCGCGGCGACATTACTTCACCAAACGGCGCTGACCACTTCGGCACGGTTGAGGTTCGCTGACGGACAGTGGGCTGGTGCACCGCTGGCGTCGGCCGAGCAATGGATGGCCGATGCGTGTTTGACCAGCAACCAAGGGACGTCTTCACTGGGCTTGATTCGTGGATTGCGGATCGCCGTTGCCGACAGTTCACAACAGGTCGAAGTCGCCGACCAGGATCCAACGCTGTGGCGGGCCCGAGGCCAATTGCCCAACGTGGCCGTCGTCCGCTTCAGTGATCATCCTCGGGCCGGCGGTCCGGTCCGCCGGTTGCTCGGGACCGATGGCGAAGGACACGCGGTCGTCGTGCATAGCCGATTGGCCGATGGGCGTTGGAGAGTCGCTGACCCGGCGGTCGGCTGGCGTCTGTGGGATGACGAACACTTTCGTCGCGTGTTCACCGGCGAAGCGATCTATCTTGCGACGCGTCGGTGAACGGCCTGTTGATTTGGGAACATCGATGAAATCAACAGGCCTTGAAGCCTCGCGGAGATGCGGACCGGCCTACATGAAGCCACCGCCCTGCTCCCCGAAGCCTCCTCCGGTGACCCCACCGCCTCCACTCTGAAATCCCCCACGAAGGATTTGCGGGGGAGCGGGAACTTCGACTTCCTCGGCGACGGCATCGAGCCCGAATGAGTTTTCGCGGAGGGCTTGAAGCAACTGTTCAATTTGCCGATGCGTTTGGTACGTCGTGCTGACGACCAGTCCGGGACGGTTGCCAGGAGCGGGCGACATCGTTGAACTGCCACCGAGCGACTCCCATTGATCCGAGTGGATCGTGGTTTCGATCAGACTGATCAGGCTGTCAAAGTCTCCGCCAAGGCCGATGCCCTCGAGCCAGTAAACGCGACCGAGCAAGTGTTCGTCGCCGTAGTCTTCGGCGACCACGGTATGAAGGTTGTCTTTTACCGTCAGGGCCAGGTCGTGTTGGCGTAGCACCAACGAGATCATGTCATAGCCGGAAAGTGACTGGACGTCCGCGACGACAGGGACATCGGCATCGATGCCGATGTCTTCGAGCGAACGTTTGTCGATCACGATCGGCAGATCCAACGTCTGGCTCAATTGCGAGATTGCTTCGGAGAGTGGGTTCTCAAAAAACGTGATGCTGTTCGTTTTCGCCAATTTCTCTTCCGCCTGACGCATCATGGCGTCGTTCACACTGAGCCACTGATCGGTGCCGATTCCACGATGCACGAGTTCGCTGTGGTCGGCGGTGATCACCAAGCCTTCGCTTTCGATGGTCGCCTTGAGCCCCAATGGCTGCAACAGTTTGCGAAGTGCGGTGCGTAGCGGCTCGGGGCGAGCGTTGTAGTTGAGCTCGGCATCGGGTTCGAGCTGCGCGTATTGCATCACGCGAGGGCTGAGGAGGACCGGTTGCTGAATTTGGTCCTGAAGTTGATCGACGAGGGTGCCCAACGATCCGCCGACTTGAAGCTCGACTTGTTCGTCCATCATTTCGGCGAGCGCATTGGCCAACTCTCCGGACGGGGAGGCTGGTCGGAAGCGCCTCCGCAAGACGGTCTGTTGGTCGGCGGATGAAACAGCCGGTACGGTCGATACCGTTGCCTTCGGCGCACCAACCGGCACGAAGGCGGTCGGTGTTTCAACGGCTTGGTCGTTCGATGGCGGCGGTGTGGCGACCGGTGCGGCAAGCGGCTTCTTGCCCGGTGAAGCGAACTGGGCCACGACGGCATCGGGGGCGGATCCAAGCGTGATCGGAGCTTGCGTTTGTCCCGACGGTGACGATCCATCGGATCCGAAACCCGGCAAGGTCAACAGCGCGGCGAGGGTCCCCGCGGCGGTCAGGCCGCCGGCAACATTCCAAGGGGTCATGATTCGTTTTCCTGAGTTGACGAGAGGGTGGAGTAGGTTTTCCTGAATCGGTGGAGCCGGTAGCGGCCCTTCGGTGAGTGACGAGAGAAACGAGGTGCTGGCGGCCGAAACTTCATCGGCGGTCAGCGTGACGGATCCGGCTGCGGCGACGGCCAGCAAGGGAACCACCCCGCGTCGTCGCAAGCGATTCGCCAGAAGTTTCTTGCCGCGTTGCAGGCGACCGCGTATCGATCCCAGTGAGGTTTCGAAATGTTCGGCCAGACGTTCCAACGAGTAGTCGTCGTAGATCTGCATCACGACTGCGGCCCGATAGTGTTCCGGCAGCGCGGCCAGTTCTTCATCCAAGACGATGGCGTCGTGTTGTTGCGTGATGCGTTCCAGCGGATCATCGTCCAACACAGGTTCGGTCATGGGCTCGTGGTTTGGTTTGCGATCGGCAAGGGTGGCGATCGATGCACGATGGGCGACGCGATGTAACCAACCGGGCAGACATTCCGGGCGGGAGATTTTCGCGCTGTTCTTGGCCAGCAATAAGAACGTGGTTTGGAACGCGTCGTCGGCATCGGCGGCGCTACGGCATTTCCGACGACAAACGGTCAAAACCATTCTGCTGTACCGTCCGACGAGAACCGCGAGTGCCGCCCCGAGACGATCGTTTGTCCAGGCGTCGAGCAACTCGGCGTCGCCGAATTGCTCGATCGTGGCGCTGTCGATCCGACCAGTCGTCGAATCGTCGTTCTGTTCGATGGGTGCTGTCATATTCATGGCTATCTGCATGTTAGTGCGATCGAACGCTTTCGGAGCGCGCAGAAAATCTTCGCCGCTGAATGAATTGCCCGTTTTTTCTGTGGTGAACGTTCGTGCGACCGGATTCCAGGCCGAATCGCGTCACGTCGACGCCCCCTTTTCAGACCGATCGGACTACCCACGAAGGTCCGCAGTTGTTAAGGTACAACCATCGCGTCGCACACCGGCGGGCGGGTCGGTCTGGTTTGGTTCGAATCGGAACCGCTGGACCCGTTCGCCGGCGTGTGACATGGATGGCATGCAAGGCTGCATCAGACGTTGCGCCTTGGTTTGCCTCACGTGTCACAGCTGCTTCTCTCTGCGTCCGCGCCTCGGGGTGTCTCCCGATCGAGGCGTCGTGCGAGTGGTGCGGTTTGGCACGTGCCTTACCAACGCACGACTCTTTCGCACGCAAGAACCTTGTCTTTACCGCTTGATTCTGAATCCGATGACGCCGAACTGGCCCCCGCCGGTTCCCTCACCGATCACCTCCATTGCTCCGACGATCACGACGATTCTTTCGAAAAGGATCCAGACGATCTCGACCAGGAACGATCCAAGCCGGTGATCGATTTCGACCCACCCGGCACCGGCGACGACGTACGACTGGTCGCGTCGCCTCGCGACGAAAGCGGTGACCTGGATCACTCCGAGAAACTGATCCGTTGCCAACAACTGATCGATTATCAGTTCAAAGATCAGGAGTTGCTGCGTTTCGCATTGACGCACGCTTCAGGGGCATCGCATCGCTTGGCGAGCAACGAGCGATTAGAATTCCTCGGTGATAGCATCCTCGGCTTCGTCATCTGCTCGTGGTTGTACGAGGAATACCCCGAGTACAACGAAGGCGATTTGACGAAAATCAAATCGGCCGTCGTCAGCCGCCGCACCTG
>NZ_JBFHKV010000709.1:0-4656 GCF_041595215.1 Stieleria sp.
CCAGCCTCTGTGGACTCGGACAGACCGCACCGAATCCCGTGCTCAGCACGTTGCGCTACTTCAGGCACGAGTACGATGAAAAGCTGCGTCCCGAGTCCGATCGCATGCCACGTTTACCAGTCGTGACGGGAGACAATTAAATGCCTGGACCTCCCGTTACAGCCTCGACCGGCGTGAAAGTCCGCGTCGTCACGTTGAAGATCAATGAACACGACATCGGTGCCCGCGAAACGGACTCCATTCTCGACGTCGCTCAGGCGAACAACATTCGCATCCCCTCGCTGTGTTTCCTGGAAGGACTCAGCACGTGGGGCGCCTGCCGGTTGTGTGTCGTCGAAATCGAAGGCTACCCCCGGCCGGTTTCCGCCTGCTCAACGACGGTCAGCGAAGGCATGGTGATCACGACTCACAGCGACCGGCTGAAACGCTACCGACGCACGATCCTGGAATTGTTGTTCGCCGAACGCAATCACGTTTGTTCGGTCTGTGTCTCCAACGGACATTGCGAACTGCAGGATCTGGCAGCCGAGTGCGGCATGGATCACGTCCGCGTTCCCTATCGCAATCAGCCCTACGCGGTCGATTCAACGCATGAAATGTATCGCGTCGACCACAACCGTTGCGTGCTGTGCACCCGCTGTGTGCGCGTCTGTGACGAAATCGAAGGCGCCCACACGTGGGACGTGATGGGCCGCGGCATCGAATGCCAGGTGATCACCGATTTGAACCAACCCTGGGGTGACAGCAGCTCGTGCACTTCGTGTGGAAAGTGCGTTCAGGTCTGTCCGACCGGGGCGTTGGTCAAGAAAGGAACGGCGGCCGGAGAAATGGAAAAACACGACGAATTCTTGCCGTACCTGGCGCAGATGCGGGGCAACCGATGAGCGATTCAGCCAAAATCACGTTGGCGACCGCGTGGCTGGACGGCTGCTCGGGCTGCCACATGTCGTTCCTGGATCTCGATCAACGGTTGATCGAACTGGCCGCGAAAGTCGACATCGTTTACAGCCCAATCGTCGACACCAAAGAATTACCCGTCGACGTCGATGTCGGAATTCTGGAAGGCGCGGTCAGCACCGAAGAGAATTTGCAGATCGCCAGAATGTTCCGCGAGCGTTGCAAGTTTCTCATCAGCCTGGGCGATTGCGCCGTCAGCGGCAACGTGCCGTCGATGCGAAACACGTTCGATTTGGATGATGTTTTCGATCACGCCTTCGTCGAAACCGTTCAAGCACAACCCGGCCGGCCCACCGAAAGCTTGCCGACGCTGCTGCGGACCGTCGTGCCGATTCATCATGTCGTGAACGTCGACCTGTTTGTCCAGGGTTGTCCTCCGTCGGCCGACACCATCTGGTACGTGTTGACCGAACTGATCGCCGGCCGCACACCGGATCCCACCCAAATCACCCGCTTCGGAGCCTGAAGTCCGCCATGGGACGTACGATCAAAATCGATCCCGTTTCTCGCATCGAAGGTCACGCGCACATCACGCTGCACCTGGACGATGACGGCAACGTGGATGATGCAAAATTCCATCTGACCCAGTTCCGCGGCTTTGAAAAGTTTTGCGAGGGACGGCCGTTCCCCGAAATGCCCGCGTTGACCGCCCGGACCTGCGGCATTTGTCCGGTGAGTCATCTGGTCGCTTCGTCCAAAGCCTGCGATCACCTGTTGAGCGTGACGATTCCGCCGACCGGGGCCAATTTGCGACGATTGATGAACCTGGCTCAATTGATGCAATCCCACGCACTCTCGTTCTTCCATCTCTCCTCGGCCGACCTGCTGTTGGGCATGGATTCGAACCCGAAGTCGCGAAACATCTTTGGCTTGTTGGCCGTCGATCCGCAATTGGCCAAAGATGGAATCCGATTGCGGCAGATCGGTCAGACGATTATCGAAATTTTGGGTGGCAAGAAGATTCATCCCGGCTGGATGGTCCCCGGTGGCGTCAGCGCGCCGATCACCGAAGAGAAACGTGCCGAAATGTTGGCGATGCTTCCCGAAGGCCTGGAGATCGCCCAACGCACCTTCGAATCCTTCAAGGGCTTGATCGGAAAGTTTTCCGAGGAGATCGAACACTTCGGCAACTTTCCGACGATGTACCTGAGCCTGATCAAACCGACCGGCGGGCTGGAACACTACGACGGATACTTTCGGATCAAGGACGCAGACGGCGCGATCGTCGAAGACATGGTTCCGCTGGAGGAATACGAACGCGTCATCGGTGAAGCGGTCGAACCGTATTCGTACATGAAGTTTCCGTATTATCTGCCGGCAGGCTACCCCGAGGGGATCTACCGTGTCGGGCCGTTGGCGCGGTTGAATAACTGTGATTTCTGCGGGACCAAACTCGCCGACGCGGCGCTGGACGAATTTCGCGCCCTGCAGCACGATCGTCCGGTCAGCAGCAGCTTTCACTTTCACTTCGCCCGACTTGTCGAAATCATCTATGCGCTCGAACGGATGAAGGAGTTGCTGGACAATCCCCATATTCTGGACACGCGGGTGCGAGCCCGCGCACGTGGCAACAGCGACGAGGGCATCGGGGTTGCCGAAGCTCCTCGGGGAACGTTGATTCACCACTACAAGATCGACGACGACGGTCTGATCACGTGGGCCAACCTGATCATCGCGACCGGCCACAACAACCTGGCGATGAATCAAGGCATCAAGCAAGCGGCCAAACACTTCGTCGACGGCAACAACATGCAGGAAGGGATGCTCAATCGCGTCGAAGCGGTGATCCGGTGCTACGACCCGTGCTTGAGTTGTGCCTCGCACGCCTTCGGCCAAATGCCGCTGCGAATCGAATTGCAAGACTCACGCGGGAAGGTCCTCGATCAGTTGCTGCGGCACGTTTCCTGAAACTTGAAACTTGAAACTTGAAACTTGAAACTTGAAACTTGAAACTTGAAACTTGAAACTTGAAACTTGAAACTTGAAACTTGAAACTTGAAACTTGAAACTCACCGCACTCGTCATCGGCCTCGGAAACACCTTGCGCGGTGACGATGCGCTCGGGCCCATCGCCGCCGAACGGGTGCGGCAGGCCGTTGATCCGCAAGTGGTCCGTGTCATCAACCGGTGCGAGCCGACACCCGATCTGGCATTAGAACTCAGCGAAGCCGGACGCGTTGTTTTCCTGGACGCGTCGATCGAAGGCCCTGCCGATCGGGTTCTCGTCCGACGGCTGCATGAAACCAATGCTGCCGAAGCACTCGGGCACCAGCTGAGTCTCGGCACGCTGTTGAGTCTCACGCGTCGTTTGTATGGCGACGTTCCGGAAGCGTTCGCGATCACCTTTCGAGGCCGGACGTTCGAGTTGAGCGATCGCTGTTTGACCCCCGCAACGGAATCGGCTGTCGCGGCAATGGTCGACGAGACGCTGCGGGTGATCGAGTCGGAGAAGGTGATCGCTGATGCATGAACTCTCCATCGCATTGAATATCTTGGATATCGCGGCCGAAGAAGCCGAACGTCGGAACATTGATTGCGTCGAAGCCGTCCATATCAAACTCGGTCCGCTCTCGGGGATCGTGAAGTCCGCGTTGCTCTCGGCATTCGATCTGGCCCGCGAACACTCGGCTTTGCCCGCGGCTCGACTGGTGGTGGAAGACGTGCCGATCGTCCTCTACTGTGAACACTGTCAGGCCGAACAGCCGGTCGAGTCGATCCAGGAACTCGTCTGCCCGGTCTGCCGAACGCCCTCCAACCATGTGGTCGCCGGGCGAGAAATGGAAATCACTGCGTTGGAAGTCACTGCGCTGGAAATCACTGATCCGGATATCAAAGCATGAATTCTCAAACCCGCCTTGTCGAAGTCCGCACGAAGATCTTGAAACAAAATGATGTGCTGGCCAGGGAGCTGCGGGAGCGGTTTCGACAAGACGGCGTGACCGTTGTCAGCTTGGTGTCCAGTCCGGGCGCGGGCAAGACGGCGCTGTTGGAGGACTTGTTGCTTCGTCTGCGCGAGAATTATCGAGTCGCTGCGCTCGTCGGTGATCTGGCCACCGACAACGATGCCCGACGTTTAGCCCGGGCCGAAGTCCCGACGAAGCAGATCACGACCGGAACGGTGTGTCATTTGGAAGCGGACATGGTCGCCGACGCCCTTCAGGGCTGGAACACCGACGAACTGGACTTTCTGTTTATCGAAAACGTCGGCAATCTGGTCTGTCCCGCCACGTGGGACCTCGGCGAGGCCTTGCGTCTGGTCCTGTTCTCGGTGACCGAAGGCGAAG
This sequence comes from Stieleria sp., assembly GCF_041595215.1. Classification (NCBI taxonomy): domain Bacteria; kingdom Pseudomonadati; phylum Planctomycetota; class Planctomycetia; order Pirellulales; family Pirellulaceae; genus Stieleria; species Stieleria sp. The sequence goes on from NZ_JBFHKV010000709.1 coordinate 4,242, forward strand.
ATAAACCGCTCAAGTATCCCACCATCTTCAACACCGCCGACGTGGCCGTGATCACCAAGATGGATCTTGCGGCGGCCGTCGAATTCGATGCCGCCCAGGCAAAGCGTAGCCTGCAATCGGTCCGCCCGGGAATCGAAACCTTTGACGTGTCGGCCAAGACCGGCGAGGGAATGGCGGAGTTGCTCGAGCGACTACGGAGCCTGCGGGGGCTCGACGTTGCCGGCAACCAGCAGCGGACGAAGTGAAGAAGGAAGGCAGACGTGTTGGTGTGCAGGCTTCAGCCGCCCACACTCGCTGCTCCGCAGCGACCAAGAATCGCCTCAAGGCTAGACACCAACGTGCGCTGGTGTGCAGGCTTTAGCCGCCCACGCTCGCTGCGGAGCAGCGAGAAGGAATCGCCTAAAGGCTAGACACC
>NZ_JBFHKV010000710.1:0-4653 GCF_041595215.1 Stieleria sp.
ATCGCGGGTGATCCAATGTCCGTCACGTTTGAATATCACGCACCAGGTTGATTTGACCTCAGAAGTTGACCGATTGGTGTTGATAGCTCTCGATCTTGTCGATTGTTAAGGTCCGACCGCCCCGGCAAAACAAGTCGCAGAAGTCCTTCGCGGTTCTGGCGAAAACATCCAACCAGCTTTCACGAAGGTCATTTGCCGACATTTCACATTGCCGCTAAAGCGTCGGCACTCGACATGACCCCATTAAATCTCCGTGCTCAAAGCTAAGCCAAGGGGAGGCGGTGGGGGCCGCCCCTAAGATCCGCCCGTCGACGACGGGAATTGTGTCCGCTAGCAACTCCTCAAGTGAGTGCTTGATCTGTGGGTGTCTCCTTTCACCTGGCCTTCGGTCCACGGTTTTCGTTCCTGCAGCTGCTCCGCCGGTGATCTCTCGATCAGACGCTAGTTTTGCGGCAATTGTCGTGGTCTTCGGGAAGAATCGCGTTGTAATTGGCGACAAAAGGCTTAGGATCGTCACTCGTTACCCAGTGTCCGCGACCAGAGCCCTCCCCCCAGATTACCGGGATGGATGGCGAGACTTTTCGGGGAGGATTACTTTGATGCCTCAGTTGACGAGCCCGCTTTTCTCGCTTCGTATTCTTGTGCTTTCGGCACTCGTCGCTTCGGCCGCCCACGCCGATGTGTTCACGGCGATCAATTACGGCGCCGCCGATGCCAACGAGCAAATCGCATTCGATTCCATCAACGACTTTCGCGCCGATCCTCGAAATGGACTGTACAAGGCGTTTCAGGGTCTTGGGTACGGCGGCACCAAGGTCCAGTTCGACTCGATCTTGTCCGGCCAAACGTCGCACAGTTCTGGTTGGTGGGCCAGCAACTTCGGCAACAATCTTGTGACCGGAAGCATGGACTTCTTTCAAACCGTTCCGTCGACGGTCAAATCTCAGTTTGACAGTTTACCGTCCGCTGGTTCACTGAGCCCCTTTCTGTGGAGCGATAACATCGGATGGTCGGCTCATCAGTATGCGACCTGGGTTGAGAACGACGCCGGGATGACCGCGAATCCGCACGCCATTCCCGGGGCGCCGGGTCTTGGTGGTCGGTTCACCAATGCCGGCGTGAATTGGTTATCGGCTGGAGAAAATATCGCTGCCGATTGGCCGCTCAGTCCGGATCTGATGCACGCGGGGTTTGCGATCGACTGGGGAGTTGGCACCGATGGAATCCAGGACCCTCCGGGGCATCGCAACTCGATGCTCAGCAGTGACTTCACCCACGCCGGCATCGGTATCGTTGACGGGGGTTGGACGCCGGGTGATGTCACTCAAGTTCAGCATCTGGCCCGAACGTTTTCGATGGACGACTCGATTTTCTTCGGTTACGTCACCGATGAATTGACGGGGGATGCGCTAATGGGCATCTCCGTTGACTTGTACGATGCCTCCAATGTGTTGCTTGGCACGACGACCACCGATGCTCAAGGAGCCTATACCATTGAATACGATGGTGGATTCGGCTCCCCCGATCGCGTCGATCTGTTTGCCTTTGGTCGCACGGTGACCAGTACAGGACTAGGTTCTTCAGGTTCCAACTACTTCTTGGATGCGGCGATTACGGCGGTTCCCGAACCGTCATCCTTTTTTGCTTTGACGACGTTCGCGATCCCGGTCGTGCTGCGACGGCGCAGGCGATAAGCATCGGGCACCGAGCACGAGCATTCCGCCGCAGCTATTGTTTTCGGGTAGTGGACGAGGCGACGAGTCCAATCGGATTGCGAGCTGCGAGGACTCCTCGCGTCGTCCACTACTGCGGGCCCGAAGATGAAGGCGAGACGGAATACTAGGGCACCACCCAATACGCATCGATTCCACCCGCCGCTTCGTAATCGATCACCGATCGCACGTGCCCTCGGCGGCGGAGGTACAACCAGTCGGCGTGCCGAACCGTCGTCCGCACGATTCGGAAGTTCTCCCGCCCGCGTTCAGACTCTTCTCGAGTAACGAAACGGTCTGCGGTCGATGGAGGCTGGGGATTGTTGACGCGCTCGCCCGGCGGACGGACGGAGAGATAGGACGCTCGGCTGTCCGGTGTCGTTTGCCTCCACGCTTCGTCGGCCTGATCACGATCGATCACCTCCGCGGTGCCATCAAGCCGAAGCTGGATTTTGGACGCCGGATCGTAAAACAGCCACGACACCGGTGCAGGAGAGCCCAGGGCATTAAGCTGTTCAATCTTGTCCGACCGCATGTCGGTGTAGAAGTCGATGGCACGGCGAGGCGGATCCGCATGACGCAGCACGACGGTGCGACACTTGGGATGCGGGATCGTGCCGTCGGGGAGATCGATCGTCGAAAATGCCCCCAGATTCCAGGGATGCTGCGACGATTCCGCTCCGCCGCACAAGGTTTTCCAAATCAGAGCGTCCAATTCCGCCAGGGGCTGGTCAGACTGGAGCAGTTGATCGAATGCCGAAGAGATCGCCACGCCGGAGACTCGCGGTGGGAGGCTGGGAAAAAGCCCGATCGTATCCGATTTTGTAAAATCCGTTCACTCCCGTGCCTCGTCTGTATCTTCGGACAACGCATTTTCCGCTGCAGGCGTATCGCATGAGCGACGATCCGGAATCGATCGAACCGACAACGACAGACGCCCGATGCGAGCGTCTGGAGCTGTTTTTTGATTCCTGTCCGGACGAAATTCTGGGGACGCTGTATTACGTCGTCGGAAATCTGGAGGACGCCCGGGATGCGTTGCAGGAAACGTTTTTGAAGTGTTGGCATCGCCGGCACCAGATCGATGACATCCAAAATCTTCGGGCCTGGGTGTTTCGAATCGCGCTCAATACCGGTCGCGACTTTCGAAAAACCGCCTGGAATCGTCGTCGAAAATCCCTGCAAGAGGACCATCCGATGGCTTCGACCGCTGACAGCCCGACGGACGGGCTGATGAAAAACGAGGAACTCACCCGGCTCCGGCGGGCCGTTTCGACGCTGCCGCCGGAACAGCAAGAGGTGTTTTTGCTGCGGCAAAACGGTGACCTGACGTATTCCCAGATCGCCGACGCGATGTCGTTGCCGCTGGGGACCGTCAAAACCCGTATGCGTTCGGCCATCCGTCAACTTCGCCAAAGCGTGGGAGACCTGTCATGAACCACGAGCCAAACACCAATCACCCGCCCATCGACGACGACGACTTGCGACAGTCCCTGCTCGAGCTGCATTACGGATTGCTGGAAGACGACGAGTCGGCGGAGTTGAAACGACGCATCGAAACCGATCCGATCGTGGCACAGCGGTGGGCCGAGACGCTGCTGGTCGCCTCGAAACTGGCCGCCGCCGCCAAGGTCACCGCGCCGGCAAGGCGGGACACCATCGCTGCCCCGCCGGTCGAGACATCGGTCGAGTCCCCGATCATCCCGCCGACGGTTTCGCCCAAGCCGCGCCAACCGGCAAGCACACAGCAGCCGGGCCACCCGGCGTCTGCGTCGGCCCCTTCCGCAGATGTCTCGCCCACAGACGTCTCGCCCGCAGCCCCCGATCGCTTTCTGCGTCTGTGGCTGGGATCGCTGGCGACCGCGGCGACACTGGCGATCGCCATCAGCGGCATTCGCTACCTGGACCAGCGCCCTGCATCGCCCGACGTCGGTCTGCGTGTGGCGGTGCAACCGGTCGCCGGAGCCGACGCCGCGGCGCGAAACGAGTTCCTGGTCGCCGTGGGTCCCCAACCCGTCGATCCGACGCTCAGCGACACGCTGGATCCATCGATGCCGGTGGTGCCGGCGACGATCTCCTTCAAGGTCCTCTCCAAAGGCGCCGTGCTGTTCTTCGGGACCTCTGAAACGACGGGGCAAGGCCCCTGCCGGATTCGCGTGCCCGACGACATTGCGATTCCCGGCGATGCGGTCTTGCACGTCGACGCCCATCCGACCGGTCGCAAGGGTCTGGTGCGATTGACGGTGCCGCTAGAACCGACGCGTTGTTTGACATTCCTGTCGACCGATCGACCGGTTTATCGTCCCGGCGAAACCGTGTTCTTTCGGTCGGTCACGCTGAATCGTCGAACGCTCGCGGCGCACCTCGACGTCCCGATCCGTTTTGAACTCTTCGACGCCAGCGGTGCGACGGTTGAAGGCGCGATTCTGGAAGGCGTCTCTGAGCGGGGCGTCGGCAACGGCGCGTTTGTGATTCCCGAATCCGCGCCCGGTGGAACGTACCAGTTGATCGCCAAAAGTCTGGACGGATTTTTCCCGGACCAGGTCTGCGAATTGGAAGTGCGTCGTTACCGAGCGGTTCGATTGAAAACGGATCTCGAGTTTTCCAAACGATCCTACAGTGCCTCCGACCGCGTCGAGGCCACGTTGACCGTCCGCCGGGCGGATGATTCGATTCCCGTCGCCGCCCCGGCACGCATCCAAGCCGTCGTCGACGGCGACGTCATTCATCAATCCACCAGCTCACTGGGTATCAACGGCGAGCTTGCGGTCGCGTTCGACTTGCCCAAAGTGATCCGCGAAGGCGAAGGCACGTTGTCGATCGCGATCGACGATGGATCGGTCACCGAAACCGCCGCCCGCCCGATCCCGATTCACACCGGACGCGCGGAAGTCGATTTTTATCCCGAAGGCGGCTACTTGGTCGGTGGGGTCACCAACCG
>NZ_JBFHKV010000711.1:0-4633 GCF_041595215.1 Stieleria sp.
GCCCCGCCTCTGAACACGCGAGCGCTATCGACGTCATTGAGATGTCCTCCCCCTCGGACTCCAAACTGGTCGAGCTGTGGAACGATTTACGGCGGACCGCGACATCAATCCGATCCGGTGTCGCGAACCAACCGTTGATGGCGGCGCATTTGGCAGCGTTGGCGACGTCCTACGTCCGCCGCGAAAATGACCAGGCCCACCTGCCCGACGTCTTATTCGCCCCGGGTGGCCGAGAGCGACTGTTAGGTTCCTGTGCAGAGATCGCATCGCTGATCACCGCCGTCACGGTTCGTGGTGCAACCGAGATCGCTGATGCAGATCTGGACAAAATGGCCACGAAGCTAGGCGACGCTCTCGCCAAGATCCATCAATGCGAGGCGATGCGTTGGAACGCCAAAGCGATCGGCCATTTCGCCCGTTCGGTCATCAGTCTCTCGGCAGCCGTCATTGCGAACGCTCGACCGAAGATCACGATCTGTCTTCACCACGAAAAATCAATCGAATCGCACGACCGGTTCACGCCCGCTGACGATGGAAGTCAGGCGGAAGACTCCGTCGATCGGCTGGACCAAGAACTGGCTGAATCGATTCGGTCCGGCGTCCCCAAGGCGGTCACAACATTGATGCAGTTGTGGTACGTCGCATTGACTCATCGAAGCGAACTTGAAACGTTCGACGAACCGCTCGCGGAGACGCCTCAACCCAAACGCAAGAAAAAGAAGAAGAAGAAGAAACAGGACCAGGATGAAACATCAGCGCACGACCCGCACGGTGACGAGTGATCCCTGACGCATCGACGCTCTCGTGGATCGGGAACGCCTGACAACCTTTGCCAGAATCATCAACCTTGGGAGACACCTCGGATGCCACCGATCAATGGTTTGTTACTTCGTGTGCCGAGGGGCACGAACGATTCGCCGGCTCTGGCCGGTCAACAAGACGCACCGTCAAGCGACAAGTTCGACTTCGAATGGCTGTTTTCGACTTCAGCGACGGAAACAGGATTGGCCGCCACGTCCGCTGGAAAGGATTGGTTGCTCGCGCGGCCCAAGGAATCCGTCGACGGTGCGAATCCTTGGGACTTGGTGCACGACGCGCGCGAGATGATGTCGCGTGGAGTCGGATTGGCTGGTGATGTCGTCCCCGACCTGATCGAACCGGATCTTGTGCAGGACTGGTTGCCCCTGATCCCAAGCCACCAAACGCGACTTGCCGCGGCCGACCAAGCTTGTGTCTTTGACGATCAGAACCGGGATCTACCCACTCGTCCGGGGCAGTTCGCCTGGCACTTGGGCGACGCGTTTTCACAGTTAGCCACCGCGCGGGCGCGAATCGGCGCCGACCCTGCCCTGGTGAGAATTGCCCATTTGGATACCGGCTATGACCCCGACCACCAGACCTTGCAAACGGACTTCGTCGAAAAGGGACTTCAGCGCAACTTCATCGACGGCAGTCCACCCGACGATGCGCGTGACCCCGGCAACACCGGCCCGTTGCGAAACCCCGGCCACGGCACGGCGACACTGGCACTGCTCGCCGGCGGACACCTTCGGTTCAACGGCGCGGGGTATCAATTCGATGGCCTGCTGGGAGGAGCACCCCAGGCCCGCGTCGTGCCGGTGCGCGTCGGCAATTCCGTCGTGCAATTGACGACCAGCAGTGTCGCTCGAGGCATTCAATACACGGTCGAACTGTGCACGCAAACACAAACTGCTGTGCACGTGATTTCGATGAGCATGGGGGGAGTCGCATCGCAAGCGTGGGCCGATGCGGTCAATCAAGCCTATGAAGCCGGGATCGTCTACGTGGCGGCAGCGGGCAACAATTTTTCGGCGGGCTTTTTTGGAGTCCCCACGCACCAAATTGTTTACCCCGCACGGTTCCGACGTGTCATCGCCGCCTGCGGCGTGATGGCCGACCGCACGCCCTACTACGACCTCAGCTTCGGAACGATGCAGGGCAACTGGGGACCACAATCGGCGATGGCCACTGCGATCAGCGCGTACACGCCCAACGTCCCCTGGGCCCGCATCGGCTGCAACGAACTGGTCAGCATGGACGGTGCCGGCACGTCATCGGCAACCCCACAAATTGCCGCCGCGGCCGCGTTGTATCTGCAGATCCACGCGGACGACTTGTTCGATTCGCAGAAGTACCCGGAACCGTGGATGCGTGTCGAAGCGGTCCGCCGGGCGCTGTTCCTGTCGGCCGACAAGACCGCCGATGGTGGCAGCCGCGAAAAACTGGGCAACGGCATCCTGCAGGCGCTTCGGGCGTTGGAAGTCGCACCGGCCGACCGCGACACGCTGCGCAAGACTCCGAGGGACTCGGCCGGCTTCCCGTTCCTCAACGTCCTGTTCCGACGCGGACTCGCTCCATCACCGGAAGACAAGATGCTTCAATTGGAAGCCACCCAGCTGATCCAGCGTTGGAACAGTACTCAGGAAGAAAACCCACTCGATCGAGCCGTCGACGATCCCGATCGCCCCTCCGAAGACGTGTCGCAAGACCAGATCATCGCGTTTCTGGATCAAGTCAGCCGGCACCGCGATGCATCGAAGGTCTTGAAAGCCAGGGCCAAAGAGTACTTGGACGCGACGACGAGGAAGCCGCCCCGACCGACCCGACCGAAGCCTCCTGCGACCGAGACGCCGCCGGCGGAAACTGACAAGACCGCTCCGCCGGCGAGCGTTTTCCAACCGCCGTCTCCGCCCTTTCGAACCCTCCGCGCTTACGCCGTCGATCCCAGTCTAACGACGTCCCTGGAAACGGCCGGCATCAGCGAGGTCACACTGAAACTGCCCTGGGAAACACTTCAACCCGGACCGATCGGCGAGTACTTGGAAGTGGTCGATGTCGATCCGCCCAGCGGCTGTTTCTACGAACCGGTCGATTTGGATGCCCCGGCCTTGCTGGCCCAGGACGGATTGCCCCCGTCGGAAGGATCGCCGCAGTTTCATCAGCAGATGGTGTATTCCGTTTGCAGCCTGACGATCAAACACTTCGAACGGGCACTCGGACGCAAATCACTGTGGCGACCCGGCCCACCGGCTGAAGGTGCCCATCGAAAAAACGACGCCCACTTTGTCCCCCGGCTACGCGTCTACCCGCACGCGTTGCGCGAAGCCAATGCGTATTATTCGCCATCGAAAGTGGCATTGTTGTTCGGCTACTTCAATGCCTCGCGCGATCGCCCCGGCGACCAATTGCCGGGCGGGCGCATCTTCACCTGTCTATCACACGACATCATCGCCCACGAAACCACGCATGCCTTGTTGGACGGCATGCACCGTCAGTTTCTGTTGCCCAGTAATCGCGACGTCCATGCCTTTCACGAAGGCTTTGCCGATTGCGTCGCAATGTTGCAGCATTTTACGTTTCCAGAACTGGTCACCCATCAAATCGCCAACACACGTGGGGCGATCGACGCGCAAGAGAACTTACTGGTGCAATTGGCATCCCAGTTCGGTCATGCGACCGGCCGAAGAATGGCACTGCGTGATGCGATCGGCAAAGTCAACCAAGACGGACGATGGCAGCTGCGCGAGCCCGATCCGCACGAATACGCGACGACCGAAGAATCCCATGCCCGCGGACGGATCCTCGTCTCGGCCGTGTTCGACGCGTTCCTGTCGATCTACAAACGCCGCACCGCCGATTTGCTGCGTTTGGCCACCGGCGGCACGGGCATCCTCAGCCCCGGCGCCATCCATCCCGATCTGGTTGACCGCCTGGCACGCGAAGTCACACGCTCAGCCCAGCATGTGTTGACGATGTGTATCCGAGCCTTGGATTACTGCCCACCGACCGACATTACCTTCGGCGAATACCTGCGGGCGATCATCACCGCCGATCACGACTTGATCACCAACGACGACTTGGGGTATCGAGTTTCGTTCATCGAAGCGTTCCGGCGGCGTGGCATCTATCCACACGACGTCCGCACACTCAGCGAAGCCAGTTTGCGCTGGCGATCACCCGAGTCGGAAGACCCGCTGCCCTCCGAAGGACTGATGCGATATCTGAAAAGTCTGCGCGCCGCGGGTAACGAGCATCTGTATGCGGATTCGCGAGAAGAGATTTTTAGACTGCAACGAAAGATGCGTTACGAGCTTCACACGTGGCTCAGTCGACACCTGAAATCGGCAGACGACAGGCAGCGTGATGCCCGGTTCCTGGGGCTCGATCCAAGTAAGTCGTTCGAAGTTCATTCGGCGCGGATCGCCTGTCGCGTCAGCCCCGATGGCGACGTGCTGCCCCAGCTGTTGATGGGACTGCTGCAAACGACCACACAGCCCGTGGATCCCAGTGACCCCAAGGGTCCCAGCATGTCGTTTGAAGGCGGCTGCACCGTCGTCGCCGATCTGCGCGCCAGCAGCGTACGTTACTGCATTCGAAAAAGCCTGCAAAGTTCTTCGCGGCTGGCCCGACAACAGGAGTTTGCACTCGGCGAATTCGATTCCTTACAGGCGACCTACTTGGGCGCACGCTCGCTGAACGCGGAGTCGCCCTCACATGGCGATGAGCCGTTCGCACTCCTCCACCGTGGTCCCTCCCTCTAGGCAACTCCAATGGCAAAACGCAAATCAGCCAGTAAAAAAGTCAAGACGCGGTCACAGGCCTCGACCAAGGC
>NZ_JBFHKV010000712.1:0-4632 GCF_041595215.1 Stieleria sp.
ACCGCGCCGACCACCCTCGTCGATGGGTTGCGGGCGATCGATGAAGTGCTGCAGCGGAGGATTCAAGAAGCCGTCTTGAGCGGCGTGATTCAGCAAGCCACCGGCCCCGTGCCGCCGGAATATGTCGACATGGTGGACGATTACTACCGTGTGCTTTCCGAGGACGTCGAGTGACCGTGTCCGGACGCAAATTCGCTGTGACGTGGGGATCACGCTGACATGCCGCATTGGGAACCGCTGTATCCAATTGTGGTGTATCCGGTGATCGTCGTTGCGATCGTTGCGCTGTTGTGGTTTGCCCGCCGCATTTCGGTCGCACCCAAATCCGGCAACCCGTTGCTATTGATGTTGCGAGCCGTCGTGCTGCTGGGGTTGGTATCGCTGTTATTGAATCCGATCGATCGCCGTGAAACCGTCTTGCCGCCACGTCCACCGGCTGTCGCGCTGCTGGTGGATTGTTCTCAAAGCATGGGACTCGGTCAGGGGGAATCTCGCATCGATCAAGTCAAGCGAACGATCGGGGCGGTGACACAGGGGATCCAGAAAGAACGCGACATTCGTTTCCCGATGTTTCGTTTCGGTGCCCGTCTGGCAAAGGTTCCGGGACTGTCGGAACTGTCCGCCACCGACGATACCTCCTTGCTGTCCGATGCGTTGCAGAAGCTGCCGTCGCGTGTTGCCGACAATCAAACACAAGCGGTCGTCTTGTTTTCCGACGGCGCCGTCGACAAGGCGGATCAACTGGTTGAATTGGCCACCGCCTACCGCGAGTTGGGCATTCCCGTCCATGCCATGCTTCCGCCACAGCAGGACTTGCGAGGTGACATCGCGATCACCGAATTGTCCGTGCCCCCGCGTGTGGCCAAGGGTGACCAGGCGACGATCCGGGCGGTGATCGAAAGCCGCGGGTATGACAACGAACGCGCGATCGTCTCCATTCGCCCCGCCAATCGACCCCGATCAAAGCCGCTTGCGTCGCTGCCGATCACGTTGACCGAAGGGGCGACGTCCTGTGAATTGGTTGTCACCGCCGATCCGGCACTGGGCGAATTGGCCATCGATGTTCCCGTCGATGCTGGCGAAGCGGTCGCCAAGAACAACCGCGTGCCCTTTCAGTTGACGGAGAAGGATCGCACGCTGAAGGTGCTGTACATGGAAGGCACTTCGGCGCAGGAGAGCCGTTGGCTGCAAAACGCATTGCACGCCGATTCGGACATCAAGTGCGTCGCCATGACGGTCAACAATCAATACGCCCAGCGGCCGAGTCTGCAACGGATCGATGATCCGTATCGAGGCTTTCCGACGACGCGTGCGGAACTGTTTCAATACGACGTCGTGATCTGCAGCGACATCTCCTTCCAAGCGTTCACCCCTGAGCAAATCGATTGGACCGTCGAATTGGTGGATCGGCGCGGCGGCGGTTTTGTGATGATCGGTGGCTACACCAGCTTTGGTGCCGGCGGCTGGGATCGCACGCCTTGGGAAGGGCTGATCCCGTTCGACATGACCGGTCGACGAGACTTTTTGAATCAGGGGTTTCAGGTCGCCGTTCCCGAGCAAGCTCAATCGCATCCGATCTGGAATCTGCTGGACGATCCGGCGCGCAATCGTGCGGCACTGGCTGCGATGCCCCCGTTCGGTGGTACCAATTTGATCTCGCGTGTGAAACCGGCCGCAACCTTGTTGGGGCAAACGCGTACTCCATTGTCCCGCGTCGGCGTCATGCCCGTTTTCGCCTGCGAGAGTTTTGGACGCGGGCGTACCTTTGCCATGTCGACCGATACGACCTATGGCTGGGGGAGTCGATTTGAACGTGAATGGGGCGAGGGCGACAATCGCTACTATCAGAAATTCTGGCGAAACGTCGTGCGTTGGCTGGCGGAGAATTCCCAGGCTTCGCAGAAACGTTTGACACTGCGTGTCGACCAGGTCATCTATTCGCCGGACGAATCAATTCAGCTGGTGGTTGAAGCGTTTGACAAGGAGTTCAAGCCGACGACGGAGTACCGTGTGACGGCACAGTTGGTCGCCAGCCTGGGCGATGACGATTCGTCGCCCGATGGCGTGAACCAATCTTCCGGTTCTGATGCGACGGTGGTCGCGTTGGATGCCAAACCGACCGCGGAACACTACACCGCAACGATCCCTGCCGTCTTGCCGGGGGCCTCGGACGACCGATCCAGTCCGATGCAGACGGCTTATCTGGTCGTCGAGGCGTGGTCGGCCGATCAGAAAGTCGCCCGCGGTTCTCAGCAAATCCAGTTGCTGCATCGGTCCAACGAATGGCTTCGTCCGCAAGCGAAACCCGAACGATTGCAAGCGGTGGTCGAGGCCGGGGGCGGGCGAATGGTCTCGTCCAAAGACGACTTGGACGCCCTGTTGCGGTCGGTCGAGATCGCGCCGGGGGAGGTCCTGATTCATCGGCTGCCCCTCTGGGACCACTGGATGTTGTGGACGCTATTGCTGTCCTTGTTGGCCATCGACTGGATCCTGCGTCGACGCGGCGTGCAACACACCTGAGTTTTTTCCACCTATTGGTCTAGATTTTCTAAAGTCCCCTTGTGTAATCTTCCAACGTCGTCGCCAGGGGCAGCTGAAACACGGCGTATCACCTGGCAACCACCCTTCCATTCCAACGGGATCTATCCTTAGCACACCGAAGCTAACCAACATTTCCGAAACCTAACTTCGATCAAGGGGCAACAATGATCAAGGCTAGTCACGACGGTAATCCGTCGCCAGGAATCCGTCCGTTTACGGTCGTTCTACAAAGCGAACGACTCTCGATTGCAACCCTCCCTGATGCGCTTCCGTTTCAAACCTTGGAAGTTGACAACTGGGAGTCCGTCTTCAAGAAGCTGAGCTCCTTTCGACCGGGATGCCTGCTCGTCGACTTTGACAGCGATCGCGACGAGACGCTCAAACGCGTGCGGAAATTTGCCGACCAAGGCATTCGGTTTTCAATCGTCGGACTGACCGCCGACCGCTCGCGACGGACGCTGCACCTGGCACTGAAGCACGGTTTCGTTGATTTGGTTCCCCATCCGATCGAAAATCGGCTGTTGATCGAAGCGGTCCAAGAAGCTTTTCAAGCCGACGCCGCCGGACCGGATTCGCTGTGCAATCTACGCAGCGGGTTTGGGCGACTGACCCCGAAAGAACGCGAGGTGCTGCCTCAACTGCTGTTGGGAATACCATCGCGACGTCTCGCCGGTAAGCTCAATGTCTCCTACCAAACGATCGATCGTCATCGCAAACGCGTGATCGAAAAAATGAACGTCGATAACATGACGGAACTGGCGATGAAGCTGTACCGTCAGTATTAACCGCCAAACACGACGACCAGATCGATCGCTTGGTGATTGCCCAGCGAGAACGTGACCACGCCGTCTTCGCAGCTGACGTCCTGGGGCAAATCTTCCAGCGACCGTTCAACCCCCGAAGTGTCCGCGATGAACGCGGCTTCGGCGGCGGCGCAGAATTGCAGCTTGACCTTCGACGTTTTCGGCCGCGTCTGAACCACTTGCATCCGTGCGGCAAGTTTCCCGTCGCTGCGGCGTGTGGTCTTCATTTCGGTGACCAAGACGTCAGCGGAGGAAACGTGGACCAGCCACGCCTGGGACGTTTCGCCCGTGGCCGAACCGCGGTCGGCGGTTTTCGGTTCGATCGCGAATACTTCCGCCGGCGCGATGCAGGACCGTGCCACCGCGACCGGGGACGGGCAATCAAACGCGAACGTGACACGAAACGGAATCGCATCGGCGCCGGTGGGGATCCCGATCACGGTGTCCAGGAATCGATCGGCGACCTTGCGATGCAGCGGCAACCCATAACCGGCGACCAGAGTTTGCTTTTCCGCTTCGTCGATCAAGACGCCAAGGGGGGCGATGAACTTCTTCGACGAAGCGCTGTGAACCTTGTCGCGGACCAGGGGGCGCAAGATCGCCGCCTCGCCGGCCACGGCCGTCCGTACGGCAAAATAGTTTTTCCAAAACGCGGTTTCGGATTCGATTGAAATGTTCGTCTTGGGGTGCAAGCTCCCCTCGACCTCCAGCAGTCGGCTTCCCCGTCGCAGCCGATAGTGAATCGAGAACTCGGCAATCGCGTTGCCGGCGTGGTCCTGCAATTCGCCCGAGGCGGTGATTTCGCCGAGCGCCAGGCTGGACTGGGTGACCTCCATCCGTTTGCAAACCATCGTCCCGCCATCTTTTTCACCCGCCAGATCGGCGGCCGCGACCAATCGCATCGACAGCCGGTTGCCGCGTGAGGCGCTAAACACGCCCGAGAGGCTTCCGGCGGTTTCGTCCAAGGCGACGGCCATGAATTCGTTTTTCAAGACGGCGTGTTCGGCAATCCCCTTTTCGCCGCCGGTCAATCGTTTCAGCAGCCCCTGTTTCTTGACCGGTTGAGTGGCCGACAGACGCGTGAATCCCATCGCGGGCACGTCGAAGGTGACGTCGCAACCGCCCCCGCCGGCAGCGGTTGCCGCGTAAACGAATTTTTCGTTCGCCGGGCTGCCGCCGTGCAGTTTCGTGTGCCGTCGAGTCGCGACACCCTGGGCGTTGAAACACAAGACGTCCTTGGCGATCGTGTCATCGGTTGACGGCTCGACGCCGACCACCCGAGCAATCA
>NZ_JBFHKV010000713.1:0-4606 GCF_041595215.1 Stieleria sp.
AATCCATTCGTACCTGAACACTCGGGCGGGAAACGCGAACCGCGGCATGGCAGATTACCTGGACCCGTCCGCCCCGACGACCGCAAAGAAACTGAAAGCCGCCGGATACGCGACCGCTCATTTCGGCAAATGGCACATGGGAGGCGGTCGTGACGTCGACGACGCACCTCTGCCTCAGGCGTATGGATTCGACGAGTCCCTGGTTTCATTCGAAGGCCTTGGCGATCGCATCATCGAAAACAACCCAAACGCCATCGAACGGGCGCGTGCCCTGGGGCGCGGAAAGATCATTCCTTGTGAGCGTTGGGAGAGGATGCAGATCCAGACCGATCGTACGATCGATTTCATCCGGCGTCACCACGACCGTCCGTTCTACGTCAGGCTGTTCCCCAACGACGTTCACGACGCGCACGTGCCGCTTCCCGGCAGTGCCGACAAGTTCAAGTCTGTTTCCGACGATCCCTATGTCCGTGATTTTTTCGCAGTGTTGGAGGCGATGGACGAACACATTGGGCGAGTCGTCGCCGCGATTGATGAACTGAATCTCGGCAACAAGACGCTGATTCTGTTTACCAGCGACAACGGTCCCACCGACTGGCCGCGCAAATACAAGACCGGTCCACCGGCAGGTTTCACAGGCCCCTATCGAGGTCGGAAGTGGTCACTGTTCGAAGGCGGCATCCGCATGCCCTTCATCGCTCGCTGGACGGGAACGATCCCGGCCGGCATCGAAGACACCACCAGCGTCGTCGCCGCGATTGATCTTTCACCGACCCTCTGTCGATTCGCCGGCGTTCCGGTCGAGAATCACCTCGATGGTCTCGACCGTGGTGACGTTCTTCTGGGCCATCCCGCCCCTCGCGGCAAACCAGTGTTCTGGCAATACGGCCATCCGCACGCCATTCTCAAAGGCGGCAAACCGGAACACCAAAGCCCCACGTTCGCGATGCGCGACGGTCGCTGGAAATTCCTGGTCAATCCCGATGGCAGTGAAGCCCAACTCTTCGATCTCGAAGCGGATGAAGGCGAGACGACCAATCTTCTCTCTGTGCAACCGAAGCGGGCCGCAGCGATGGCCCGCCAGATCGCGGCCTGGGCCGACGACGTCGGCTTTGCATTCGATGACCAGGCTCCCCTCACCGCCCCCGTGCCCACGATCGCAATCCTCGCCAGCAATCAACTGCTTCGATTCGTCAGCCATGGCGTCAAAGACGATTCCGGTTCGCTCCAGTTGGATGGAAAGTCATGGCTCGACCTGCCGGCGTTTCGTGCGCCGAAGGTGGCGGGAGGCCGATCACTTCAGATCAAGGGGACCATTCACTCCCGTTCTCCCTCGGGGGTGATCTTTGCTCACGGCGACAGTCGAGCCGGCTACAGCGTCTACCTCGATGAAGGACATCTGTGCTTTGCCGCCTGCGTTGGCGAAGAACGCACCGAGGTCCGTTCCTCTGCCGCGATCGCCGGTCCGACCCCATTCGAAGCGAACTGGAATCCCAAGGGTGAGATGTTCCTGAAAGTGAATGGCAAGCTCGTCGGAAAGGCGGAAGCAGGCATCCTCCCGCGCGAACCCGGCGACTCCATTCAAATCGGTGCGGATCTGGCTCAGCCCGTCGGGACCTACACCGCCCCGAACCACTACACCGGCACCATTGAAAACCTCACGTTCAAATATCCGAACGGAACCTGACGATCCTGAGTTCCAGGCCCGAAACAAAGCCGTCGTCGACGCTGGCAAGGCCATCAAGAGCTACGAGCGCAAAGCCGCGCCGAATCTCGAGAAGCTCGAAGCCGCTTCTAAAGCTTTTCTCGACTCCCGCAAATCACCTGACGCACGGTGAAGCCAACTAAGGTCTAATCCGTCATGAACCACCGAATCTTCCTGCGTCGCACGGCCGTCGCTGCTGCTGCGACAACGCCACTTCGGTACGCACAAGTTGCCGTCGGGCAACCGCAGCTACTTCAGAAATCAACATTCCGGCAAAGGGCATTCATGGACATGTTGCGTTCTGCCCACCTTCGCTCTGCTGAGCGGTTGCTGTCTCAGATCGTGACACCCACCTACTGGCTTTGTTCGGATCCGCGTAATTCGTGTCCGGGAACGACAGAGATGGCAGGGAAATCGCGGGCAGAAAAAGGGGGAGGCGGAAGGAGGGCCGGCAAGAAAATGGTTGACAAGAAAATGGAGTGCGGGAAATGAACTGACCTGATTCATTGCGGCGGTCTCCGACCTGGATTCTTTGTTCTCAACGATCCTCTCCTATTTTCCTGTCATCCATTTTCTTGTCTTACTTTCCTTTAAAACCCCTTTCCCCTCTTTTCGTTTCGTCTTCCGTGACGGCTGTGGGTAGAGCCCCCAATGGATAAACATGCCAAATCGGGCATCCCGCCACCATTTCATGTGATCTTCGGCCGTTGGCGTCTGAGCCGACGCAATGCCCAACAGTGTCATGGCACAAAGACATGCCAACAGAGTAAATGATTTTATCTTCATGATTTGTCCTTCGTTTCGATGACTCTTTATCGCGTCCGGCCTCAGGCTGTTTCGCGTTCGCATCACAGCGATTTCCGATGCGTCCAGCCGTTCGATCCCCAACGCCAGGGCTCCCACATCGCTTTGACCGACTGCCATTGTTGCATCCGACGCTGCGATCGCCTATCGCGGAATCGTAAGTTTCATTGCACGCCGGA
Organism: Stieleria sp.; assembly: GCF_041595215.1. NCBI lineage: Bacteria > Pseudomonadati > Planctomycetota > Planctomycetia > Pirellulales > Pirellulaceae > Stieleria > Stieleria sp. The sequence continues at coordinate 2,689 of NZ_JBFHKV010000713.1, forward strand.
GTATTGTTGGACGTTCATGCGTTGCTCCCACGCGACAAGTTCCCCCGTCAAGCGTTTCACAATGTCGCCGTTGGACTCCGACACGTCGTTCTGTTCAGATTCATCTTGGGCGATGTTGTACAGACTGACTTTGCCGCTTCGATAAGCCAGCATCTTCCAGTCGCCATCGCGAACCGAAGCGTAAAGGTCTTGGTAGGCGCGGTAGCCGAACAATGGCTCGCCACGATCAGGAAGTGGTTCGCCACGAATCGCCGGCAGCAGCGAAATGCCATCCAGGTCGCTGAATGCCGATGAGTCTCCGCCCGCCATCTCCACGAACGTTGCGAACAGGTCGGTCGATTGAACCAAGCCGTCACATCGCGTGCCGGGCTTGGTGACGCCAGACCAATGTATGATCAGTGGCACCCGGGCGCCGCCCTCGCATAGCGTGTCGACACGCTTGCTGCCGCGGAGCGGTAAATTCTGATACCAGCTTCCCTGATCGGACAAGAAAACGATCACCGTGTCGTCTGCGATGCCCTTGGTCGCGAGTGCATGGCGGATGCGACCGACGGATTCGTCCACGGCCTTGACTTGAGCGGCGTAGATGGCGTCGGTGTCGTCGTAGCCCTTTGCCTTGAAATGATCGAACAAATCTGGTCGAGGAACGGGCGGTCGATGCACGTTGTAGTACCACATCGAAAGCATGAACGGTTGATCGCCCTCGTAGCCCTCGATCGTGTCGACACAGCGGTCGGTGAGAACGTCCTTCAGATAGTCGTTCTTGACATCCGACAATACGTCAGAGTTCTTGAAGAACGGAGCCAGGTACGACTTGGGATGGCCGAAGTTGGAAGTGCCGAATTGAACGTCGAACCCCTGTTTGTCCGGGTGGTACGGTTCGTGGCCGAGGTGCCACTTGCCGATGAACGTGTTGTGATAACCAAGGTCACCGAGCGCCTCGGCATACGTCGTGTGCTCAAGCGGCAACCAGTTTCGACACGGGAATTGGGCGGGGTCACCGTCCCATTGATTGAATTCCTGATCGGTTCGCCCCCACTTGTCGAAACCGTTTGTGGTTCCGGTGGGAATGTGGCGAACAATTTGCAAGCGAGCCGGGTGTTTTCCCGTCAGCAACGTCGCCCGGCTCGGACTGCAGGTGGGGCTGGCGATGTAGGCACGCGTGAAATCGACACCTTCGCCGGCAAGCCGGTCAATGTTCGGCGTCTCAAACTTCGCGTTGCGATACCCGAGGTCGTACCAGCCGAGGTCATCGACAAACAGCAGCACGATGTTCGGCTTGTCTGTTTCGGCCTGTAGTGAGACTGGGGTGAAGCACAGCAGGCAAACAAGAATGGCTTTCCGCGTCGCGTGTTCAGACATGGTGTTGATTGGGGCTTGCTTGTGTGTTAGTTGTCGATCTGTTCCGAAGCTCCGTGGTCGGACTTCCGTTGCCTCAAGGCAGCTGCCCCTTTGCCACGCGAGATATCTACCTCCGTCAGGATCGGCTTATCAGTGTATTACTTGAAGCCTTCCAACGTCACATTTTCGATGATGACATCGTCATGATCGACGGAGTGGGTGTCCCAGATAGTGCCATCCACCTACGGGCTTTGCTCGGATGCGGGTAATTCGTGTCCGGGAACGACAGAGATGGCAGGAAAACCGCTGGCAGAAAAATGGGAGTCGGGAAGAGGGGCGACAAGAAAATGGTTGACAAGAAAATGGAGTGCGGGAAATGAACTGACCTGATCCATTTCGCCGGTCGCAGACATGGAATCCAGGCCCTCAACGATCCTCCCAGATTTTCCTGTCATCCATTTTCTTGTCTCACTTTCGGTCCCATAAAAACCCCTTTCCCTTTTTTCTATTTGAGCTTCGTCTTGGCAAGGATGGTGTTGAGAAACACTCTTCGGATCGCATCGTATCCGCGATCATT
>NZ_JBFHKV010000714.1:0-4600 GCF_041595215.1 Stieleria sp.
AACACCGCCGTTGCCAAGGCCGCCAGGACGCGTCGCGAACCGGCTGATGTCAATCGATGTTCAGCCGTTTGGCGCAAGCCTTCGTGTCATTTGTTAGCGGCAGGGCGCGAGCCCTCCGGTCTGTCGACGCATCTTCGATGCCGCTACCGGACGGCTTGCGCCGTTCCGCTAACACCGCCGTTGCCTTGGGGATTCCACATCAACGTCTCACCAAGTCAACAAACCGTTCGAGTCGTCGTCTTCTTCCCAGTGGCGTCGGACTTCGCGTAGTCCATACGCACACATTTCGAAGTGCTCGCTCATGCGGTGGATCAGCTCCGAAGACGGTCGGTCGGCGCCGCCCTCGATCTCCGCGGCAATCGCGTAGGCGCGCTTGCCTTGGCGGCAGTAATCGATCAACTGATCCGGCGATTCACCGCGATTCTTCTTGGCCGACAAACTTTCCGGATACATGCCCGACCAGAACAACGTGAAATCGCCGACATGCCGATAGACTTCGCGCTTGGCCAGACCGATCCGGCGTTCGGCTTCGGAAATCATTTGCACGACGTGTTTGGTTCGCATGCCGTCGCTTTGTCGTAACGAATACAGCGAATCGACTCGCACAAATCGCAACATCAAATCGCTGACGTAGTCGACCAGTTGGACGTCCGCGACACCGAGTTTGGTGTGAAAGATAAACTCGCTGATGCCGCGAAAGAATCGCTCGACCGTTGAACCACACAGTGCATCGTGATCAGGTCCGCCCCCACCCTGTTCATCGTTACCGTGCCTATCAGGACCGTGACTGGAATCTGACGCCATGATGGATCTCCCGAAATAGAACAGTGCGAATTACCCGTTTTCGCGATGTCGTCTTTCGACAGCTAGCGGCAAGGCCTGGATGCCGTCAAGACCAATTTAGCATACTCAAAAATCAGTCGTTCGCACGAAGACTTCCCCACCAATCCGGATTTGGTTGCCAATCGGCCTCCAGAATCCGAGAATGGAATTCCTCCAGCCGCTGTTTCAATTTGGTGTGTTTTTCCGCGTAGTAGGCTTCGGTGGTTTTCGGATCGTAGCGTGGATCCGGTTCAGGCCGTTTCGCCCCCACGTCGTTCAACCAAGTGTCCAGTTGCTGCCACATGGACGCGGCGCGGGCGGGCTGGGTGCGTGACAGATCGCTTTGTTCGCCGGGATCACTTGCCAGGTGATACAATTCGTTGCGTCCGTCTTCGTAGTAATGAATCAGTTTCCAGCCGTCCTGGCGGATGATCGCGTGCGGTTCGCCGCCTTGATTTCCGTAATGGGGGTAATGCCAATACAACGGTCGGTCGGGGATGGTGCCACCGGTCAACAGCGGCTTGAGACTGACGCCGTCTTGGTGCTGGGTCGGCCGCAGCGGCAGCCCACACAATTCCAGCAGCGTCGGGTAGAGATCCGCCCCGGTCACCGGCGTGTCGTTGGACGATCCGGGGGGCACCAAGGCCGGATAACGAATGTAAAACGGTTCACGAATCCCGCCTTCCCATTGCCGCCCCTTGCCGCCACGCAGTGGCAAATTGGACGTGCAAAACGCATCCCCCGACGAGACGCCGCCGTTGTCACTGGTGAAGACCACGATCGTGTTGTCCGTCAAACCGTTTGCGTCGATCGCATCGAGCACCAGTCCGACGGCGTTGTCGACGGTTTCCACCATACCGGCATAGACGGGGTGGTCTTGGACTTGGCGGACCGGCAACGTGCGATCGACTTGAAAACGTCCTTGCCCCTCGGGCAGCTCCGGGGCGAGCTTGCGGTATTTTTCCCACAGCGTTTTGCGTGTCTGCACGGGACCATGCACACTGTAGAACGACAGCATCGCGAAGAATGGTTTTCCGTCTTGTTGGTTGATGTAATTGACCGTCTCTTGGGCCAGACGCATCGGCAGCGATTCACCGTCGGGACCGCTGCTGAGCACCGGGTTGTCGTACGGGGCAAAGTAGCCTCCCGGTGGACTGCCCTTGTCGTGTCCGCCCTTGTTGACCTGGTAGCCGTGGTCGGTCGGCCAAGACCCCTTGTCGCCCAGGTGCCACTTACCGGCAAAAAACGTGGCGTACCCGCCATCGCGAAGCGCCTCGGCGATCGTCACCTCGTCATGCGGCAAGTCGTGCACATACTCCGCCGGCAACAGGCGGTCGGGACGCTTCCAATCGAGTCCCGTTTTGGCCCCGATCCAATCGGTGATGCCGTTACGTGCGGGAAAGGTCCCCAATTGAATGCTCGCGCGGGATGGGCTGCACACACAACAGGTTGCGTAACCGTTACGAAAACGCATGCCCCGTTCGGCGATGCTATCGATCCGCGGCGATTGGTAATACGTGCTTCCTTCACCGGACAAGTCGATCGCCCCCATGTCATCCATCAGGATCAACACGACGTTGGGTTGTTCGGCGAAAACCTGCGATGAACCGAGGCACAGCGAGCCGACCAAGCCGCTGAGAGACAAGCCGATCGCAAACGTCAGTGATTTGATTCGCGGTGATTTGAGTCGCGGTTTTCGATCGTTCAAGACGAACCGAGCAGTCATGGAAATGGCCGGGGCAGACGAGGAGTCGGGCTGGGAGGGTTGCAGCAGACTATCATAGTCGAATCTCGCGAGTGCTTGGCCTTGGTGGGGGACAAGCGAAATCGGCTGGCCGCTCGCGCGGTCCCCTCCGGTTCGTATACTGTGACGATGCCCCAAGACAACGGAACACGCAGTCAAGAAACACGCTCGCAGTGGAAAACACTGGACGGTTCCCCCCGCGCGCGGCGTGGCCTCGGCCAGTCGACGATCATGAGCGTCGTTCGGCAGGCCCCGGTCGGCCCCTTGTCGCCGGTGATTGCGTCCCTGGTCGTGGCGGTCTTGTTAGGGGTCACTCTGTATGTCGGCTGGTTGGTGCGTGAAAGCGTCCGGGGCAGCATTCGCAATTCGTTGGAAACCGTGCTGGCGGCCAACATCAACGCGCTGCAACTGTGGCTCGCCGACCAGCGTGAAACGGCAAAGCTTTACGCGGCCGAAGAAGGATTGCGTGGTTACGCGATCGAATTGTTGCAGCAGCATTCCAAAGCAACCCAACCGTCAGGCCCTCATCAGTCAGCGATCAAGCAGGCATCCAACCGTTCGGAATACTTGCAAGCCCTGACGGCTCGACTCCATGACGCCGGCTACCTGGGTTGGGCGATCGTGGATCCGTTGGGTGGCGTGCTTGATTCCAGTGACGCCCGATTCAACGGTGGCACCATCCCACTGGGCCAAGAATTGTTCGCGCGATTGACCGCCGGTACCGTGTCCGTGACACGCCCGTTTGAAATCGAAACGCGCCGCGTCAGCGATGGGGAGACGGCGTCCGGTCCGATGGCGGTCATGTGTGCGGTCGCCCCCGTTCGAGACGACCTGAGGACGACCGGCTCGGTGGCGTTGATGATCGATCCGTCGAAACAGTTCAGCAAGATCTTGTCGGTCGCGCAGATGGGCAGCACGGGTGAAACCTATGCGTTTGATCGTCACGCGGTGATGATTTCGAGCAGCCGTTTCGAATCCCAGTTGACCCAGGCGGGATTGTTGGCGTCAGGCGAAACGAGCCCGCTGAAGATTCATGTCCGCGATCCCGGCGTCGACATTCGCGTGCGGAACTCGGTGCCCGGAGAACCGGCGACGTGGCCGCTGACGTTGATGGCGGACAACGCAACGCGTGGAGGGGTCGGTTCGAATGTGATCGGATACAACGGCTATCGTGGCGTTCGGGTGGTCGGCGCGTGGACTTGGCTTTCCGAATATCATTTCGGCATCGCCAGCGAATTGGAGGTCGACGAAGCGTTTGCGTCGCTGCAGATCCTGCGTAATTCGTTCCTCGCACTCTTCGGCGCCGTCTCGATCGCCGCGGCGATTCTGCTGGGGTTGGTTTGGATCACACGACCTCGCGACATCAACGCAGACCGAGTAGAGGAACTGAAACGACGATTGGGACAATACGATTTACAACAGCGGATCGGACGCGGCGGCATGGGCACCGTGTACTTGGGCGAGCACGGTTTACTGGATCGCAAAGTCGCCATCAAAGTCCTCGAAAATGCCGATGCGACCGAGCGATCGTTGGCCAGGTTTCAGCGTGAAGTTCAACTGTCGGCACGCTTGAAACATCCCAATACCGTCGAAATCTATGACTTCGGACGAACCGACGAAGGCACGTTCTTTTATGTCATGGAGTATGTCGAAGGGATCTCGCTGGAACAGTTGGTGGACTACTACGGACGTCAACCGGCCGAGCGAGTGATTTACCTGTTGCTACAAATCTGTGGGTCGATCGCCGAAGCCCATGCGGCGGGCTTGATTCACCGCGACATCAAACCCGCCAACGTGCTGTTGACCTCACGCAGCGGGATTCACGATTTGATCAAAGTGCTCGACTTCGGGTTGGCCAAACAAATCGACCACGACTCGATGCAATTGACGCGCGTCGATTCGCTGACCGGCACGCCACTGTACATGTCCCCCGAATCGATCCGTGATGCCGCCTCGGCCGACGTTCTCAGCGACATCTATTCGATCGGTGCGGTCGGCTATAATCTGCTCTGCGGTCTCGCTCCGTTGGAAGGC
>NZ_JBFHKV010000715.1:0-4592 GCF_041595215.1 Stieleria sp.
CATGATCGTCGACTCGGCAACCACAGCCGTCCCGAATGGGCCGCGCTGTTCGGAATCGTGGACCAGACGCAGGGTCAGAACCACATTGCCGGTGTCCGAGTCACTCCATCACCGCTCAACGAGCGTTATCCCGATCCGGTTCGATTGCATCCGACGAAACCGTATTTCAGCATCTCGCCGTGCGTCGTCGGTGCGTTTGATATCGGGCCGGGCCAGACCTATCGGGCACGCTATGACTTTGAAGTCTTCGACGGCATGCCGTCATTCGACAAAGCCGTCGTCGAAGATGGCTTCGCCCGCTAGCGTCTGCAAGATGATCGGGCAGCCCTCTTCGAGCATGTCCAACACCTCATCGAACCCTTCTGCTTCGCCGTAGTAGGGATCGGGTACATCGTTGGGCCAGTTGTCATCCAGGTAGTCGCTGAAGACCCGGATGTGCTGGGTCGGCCGACCGGCCAGCGCCGTCAGGTATTCGTAATTGGCGTTGTCCATCGCCAGCACCAAATCGAATACACCGTCGGCGAGATCGTCTTGGGTCACCTGGCGACCCCGGCTGGTCAATTCGTACCCCCGTGCTTCGGCGGCTTTCAACATCCGTGCGTCGGCGCGTTTGCCGATGTGATAGTCGTGTGTCCCGGCGGAATCGACCTCCACGTCCAGCCCGAATTCCTCGGCAAAACGCTTCATCACCGCTTCGGCAGCCGGCGAGCGACAGATGTTGCCCATGCAAACAAAAAGGACGCGTTTTGACATTGTGACGATTCGTGGATTGAAGGCTGAAGATAAATCGGTGCGGCACGGGTACCGATAGATTATTCGATGACGGACGTTCAGTTCAATGCTCTCGTCAGCGACAAACGCGCCGTTGAACGTCAAAATTGAGCCTGCCGGGCAAGGCTGTGAAGCATTTGTTAGCGGTAGGGCGCGAGCCCTCCGGTCTTTCAGCGTGTTTTGAAGCTGGAACCGGTGGAACCGGAGAGGCTTGCGCGCTCCCGCTAAAACCTCGCAAAACACAGGGAATCGATGCTTCACAACGATACTGTGTGGGATCGCTGCGGCGCCGACCGCTACGGCAGGATCTGCAGGCCCGCCGTCGAGGGCGGAATGATGCCGGCCAGCTTGGCTTTTTCGTTCAATCGGTGGAGCGCTCCGGCTCCGATGTCCCCCAGATCAACCGTCCATTCGTTCACGTATAAATGGACATGCTGCATCAGCACCTCGTCGTCGAATTCTTGCGCGTGGTGTCGCATCGTTTCCAGGGCACCGTCGGGATCGGCGAGCGAGTAGTCGAGCGAGTCGCGAACGACGCTCTGGACTTTCCACAAAACTTCATCGGGCAGCGTTTTGTCGCCGACCAATCCGCCCAGCGGCAGCGGGCACTGCGTCTCGTTCTCCCAACGCGTCCCCAAGTCCTCCACCAAGCCCAGCCCCTGGTCCTGCCAAGTGAACCGGCCTTCGTGAATACAGACGCCGAAATCGGCGGTGTTCTGCACCAGTCGCGGCATGATCTCGGAAAACACGACCTGCTCGATCGACGTGGTGTGGGGATAAAACAAACGAAACAGCAGCGTTGCGGTCGTGTGTTGCCCCGGGCACAGCGTGATTTGGTCTGCCGTCACGGGCACGGCGCCGGTCGAGGCGACGGATTTCGACGACAACAGCAAGGGACCGACGCCGAAGCCGAGTGCCGAGCCGCTCGGTAGGACCACCATCGAATCCGACAACAACAACGCGGCGTGGAAACTGCATTTGGCAACGTCGAATTTGCCCGCGAACAATTCGTCGTTGAGCTGTTGGATGTCCAGCAACCGGAGATCGAATTCCAGTCCGCGCCAATCCACCAAGCGATTCATCAACGCATGAAAGGCGAACGTGTCATTGGGGCAGGTCGAAATGCCGAGTCGAATTCTCTCGCTCATGGAGTCTCCCCGTCGAGGTACTGTTGCAGTTGTTCGGCGACGCTCGCCAGTGCCGGAGCGATCTGCCACGCGGACTTGTCGCGGTTGCCGACGCGGTTGGAAAACCCTCGCACGACCCGCAGTGGCACGCCGGCCGACCGACAGGCGCAGGCGACCGCGTACGACTCCATGTCTTCACCGATCGCAGCGGGAACGCGTCGCAACCGGCGCGCCGCATCGTCGTCGGCCGCTGACCCCGAGCAAACCGTCAGCAACAGGGCCGGCTGGGCAATCGATGCTTGGCTCTGGGGCACGGTCGGCAGGTGAATCGTCTCCGTCGGCTCGGCCTCGCCTTCGGCGCGCCAACCGAGGTCCGACGCGTCGACAAACGCTTCCCCTTGTCCCACACCGATTCCATCGATCGCGACCGAATCGAACCAGATCGCATCGCCGAGTCGAAGGGACGCGGTGTTTGGGCCAGGAAACAATCCAGCGATACCGGCCAAAATCACTTGGCGGGGCCGTTCGCTCAGCAACAGACGTGTCGTTTCGATTCCCGCCGCGATCACACCAAAACCGATCGTGTTGACAGTCCATTGGTCGGACTCGATGCGGAGAGACGACTCGATCAGGCGTCGTTCGTTGTCAGTCGGAACCAGGATCAGACCGTTCAAGGGAGTTCACTCATCCACAATTCGATGGCGTAGCGGTTGGACGGAAACGCCATGTTGTCCAGGTAATCGTCGGTGGGATGAACCCAGGCATAGTCGTCCAGTTCGGCCGGTTCCAATTCCACGTGGCTCGGATCGACGGCTCGGCAGACATAAAACAGATCGATGACTTCGGTGACGACGCCTTGATAGTTGTATTGGTTGGGACGGGTGACCAGCAGCTCGCGTGTCTTTAACCGCAATTGGGTTTCTTCGTAAACTTCACGCTCGAGCGCTTCTTCGGCGGTTTCCCCGCGATCGACAAAACCGCCGGGAAGTCCCCATTGGCCTTTGCCCGGATTTCGTGCCCGCCGCACCAGCAGCAACTTGTCGGCCGAATCAACGATCAAGCCACCGACGGCGGCGACCGGACCGAAGAACACGGCGAATTGGCAGTGGTCGCAGCGAAACGGAATCTGACCGACATCACTCTGCTTGCAGCCACAACGCGGGCAATGCAAGTACGCCTGTTCCATCGGGATCGACATCAAAGAAACCTTGTCGTTGGAATCGAGATTTAGTGGCCGCCGGCAAAGCTGGCGGCGCGGAGCACGCCACAGCTTTGAAAATGTCGGCTCAGATTGGCCAGTTCGTGTGGCGATTCGATGACGCCGAGCCCGAGGGGTTCGACGACTTCGCGGGGAAGGTTGCTGTGCAACATCAGGCGGTGTTTTTCCGCCACCCGCTTGAGCGTGCGGGCCAGTTCGGAAAACCGATCGCGGGGCGGCAAGGTTTCCGAGTCATCGCCGTGTTGCGTCGTGTCCGTTGGTGCTTCGTCGTCATGGTCGAGCGCCAGCAACGCTCCTTCGGGCGGCTGATCCAACGACGACCAGATCACGATCGTCGCCTCGGGCAACGCGTAGGCCAACGCGGCGTCGGCGGCCCGGGCCACGTTCTCCCAGGTTTGTTGTTGGGCATCTCCGTCGAGCGCCGCGACGACCAACTCCGCCGCCGGCGGAACCGGGTCGGGGCGACGAAGCGTGGGCGTGATTCGCTTGGCGAGCGCCTCCAAGGTTCCGGCGTGGATTTCTCCGGCCGCCCCATCGGAATTGGCCGTCACGCCCAGAATCAACTGCACGCCCAGCAACCAAGGCACTTCTTCGGCGATCGTGTTTCCCGACTTCATCGCCGGAGACGAAGCGACGCCGGAGGAAATCTTGTCGGCAAACCGGGTCCGCGTGGCTGAATCGCTGAGCGAAGGGAACACGCCGGTCAAATCGCGCCGCTGGCTGAGGTTGAAGGGGCGGATCGCGACGATCGGCAAGACGAAGTCGGCGTCCACCAACGCACGATTGAGATAGATCGGTTCCGCGTCGACATCGGCCGCCAGGTAACACAGCGATTCGCGAATGTCGCTTTGATGCGGAATGACCGTGTGCTCCCCCGCGGCGGCGCGGATCCGTTGCAGGGTCTGTTCGGTCGCTTCGTCCCACACGACAATTTCGATGTGCTCGGCCGGAGTGCTGCGAAGCATCCGCAAGACACCTTCGATCACGGCGTCGACGTCCGGGACGTTGGGATCGACCGCCAGTGCGACGCGGTCCCCGGCAACAATCGCCGCTTCGATCGGTGGGAAATCGTCAGGTGCCGTCAGGGCCCGCAGCGTGTCGGCGACCACATCGCGGCTGGTCCGGTTCGTCGCCGCGTCGTATTCCCAGATCTCAGCGGAGTTCAATCCGGTCTTTTTCGTCGCGAAATGGACGCCTCCATCAGCCGATGCGGCTTCGAAAGCGCCAGAGGGTTCGGTTTGGTTGTCGGGCATGCGACGTTCCAAAATGTCGTTGAAAGGTTCTGTGGGCAATGCGATCGCGTGACGTCATCCGGGCAGGCGACGTCGGCCGGGCAGGCCGCTCCGGGCAAGCTCAAATCCGGATGCGGCTCCAGCGCGGTTATCACGCTTTCGGGCAAAAAACGCAACCGCCTCGCGTCCGGCCACGCAATGTTGTATGGGAGTCGTTATCAGACACGGTTTGGTGCCGTCCAC
>NZ_JBFHKV010000716.1:0-4591 GCF_041595215.1 Stieleria sp.
CACCGAGACGACCAAGTCGCCGCGTGAGATGGTGTGGGTCTGGTGCGGGCCAGTGACCGTCGTGAGAGGCCATCCCGGCAGAACCACCGTCCCACCGATCAGGATGCCCACGAAAGAGACGAGCAGAATGATCCGCAGCAGCCAGCGTGTTGGTCGCTTCGGCGTCGCCGCGGCGGTGCGCAACGATCCGGTCGCGTCGCCGTGACCCTGTTCGGGCGACGCGCGTCTGGCGGGAGAGGAAGCGAGCGACATCATCGGGAGGATTCGGGTGCCGGAGGGAGACAAGCCCCGTTAGGCGGGCGGACAAAGCGAGAAAGTGGAATACATCGTAAACCGATCCCAGGCCTAAGAAGACCAAGTACGCAAAAGAAACGTGGACAAAAACCCGCCGGAATCAAGGAGCATCCGACCGGTCCCCGGCAGAGCGGGAGAGGCGTCGAGAGTCACTGGTCCGCTTCGATCAGACCTTCGACGGGAAGCTGTGCCGCATCGATCAGCGTCTGACCGATCGGCGGTGGCAACGGGTCCACGTCCGTCGCATCGAATTCCAGCGGGGAGACTTCGCCAGGCAGCGGCGTCTCGATTCTGCGGCCTTCCAGGTCAAGTTCCATCACGCCCAACTCGCGAGCGAGGCGTAACTTCGCCGCGTAGTAGCTCAGCCACGCCGTCAAGAATGAATCCTGAGTATCGCGCAGCGCGGACTGGGCGGACAACAAGTTGATCGCGGCGGTCGGTCCAAAGGGGGCCGAACGCTGGCCGGGTTGCGGCGGCGGAACGGGAGCGTAAAGCGCCGAGCCGGTCACGTCGACGCGTCGAATGGCGATCGCGACGGCACGGCGCTGGATCTCCAAGTTGGTCCTCAGCTGCTCGATCTCGCGGAGCAGCACACGTAACCCTAAATGCAACGAGTCGTGCGATTGAATCAACGCGCGGCGGCTGCGTTGGTAATTGATCAACGATTCACGATACTGATTGCGTTCGACCAGACGCGTCAATGGCGCATCGAACCGCAGGCCGACCGCGGCGCTGCCCGTCGAACCGCGAAAGCTGAGCGGATTGTTGCGATCGGTCTGGACCGAACCGCTGGCGCTGAAATCCAAAACCGACTGCAATGCGTCGGCAGCAATCTGGATCTGTCGCCAGTCGTCGACCAACGCGGCGCGACCGTTCATGAAGTCCAATCGATTTTGAAGCGCGATCTGATACGCCTGCTCGGTCTGCAACGTGATCCGATCGACACTGACGGCCTCCAATCGGGCGCGTGCTTGGACCAGGATCGAGCCTTGGATCAGCCGCAGCATCTTGCGAAGCAGGATCACCGTGCGGTCGATGTCGCTGGTCACCTCGGCGGTCGGATTGACCAACTCGGCGATCGTTGCAGCACCGTCGGGTGCATCACTGCTTGGTGCAATACTGTCTGGCTCATCCACAACGGGCGCCACGTCATCTTCATCGGCATCCAGTCGGAGCGAGAATTCGTCGGGATCGGGAAGCCGCGGCAAACCTGCTTTCATCCGTTCCACTTCGATTTCGATGCGTTCCAACTGGACCAGCAGATCGGCGTAGCCGGTGTCCAGTTCGGCGATCTCGCGGGCGAAGGCTTCCTTGGCCGCGTCGTCCATCGCGCGCTGGCGAAGCGGAATCGAATCTTTGGCCAACTTCAAATCGGTGGCCACGATGACCAGGTTTTCGCGAAGGGGTTGGACAAGTTCATAGACGTCGCGACGGAGCGACTCGATGGCTTCCGGATCGGGGTTCTCGCCCAATTCACTCGGACGCCGCTGGAATTCAGCGATCGTGTCTTGAATCGCAGTGGCCGCACGATCGACCAGTTGAAACTGATGGATCAGATCGTCATCCAATTCGACCGGCAAGTTGGGCGGCAGTCCGAGCGTGAAGGCTTTGTATTGGTCAAGTGATCTCAGGAAGTCGTTTCGGCTTTGTAACAAACTGGCCCGATCGCGTTCGACGTTCTGCCGGAATTGGTCGACTTGGACCAAATCGATCAGCCCCGCGACGAGCAACGCTTCCAACTGGGCGAGGGTACGAATTTGCAAATTCAAGTTGTCTTCGGCGTTGCGGATTTGTTGCAACTGTCGCAGCAAGCCGACGTAACCACCGAGCTGAGCCTGGCCGCCGAACACTTGCAGGCTGGTGCCGCGTCCGTTTCGCTGCGGACCGACGACGCCCAGTTCGCCGATCGCAACTTGCGTGTAAAAGCCTTGTCGAAATTGCGCATAAGATCGCAGGTTGGCCAACAACGTGCGTTCGACTTGCGTCAGGCCTTCGAGCCCGATGTCACGGCCCGCACCACGCAACAGGGGCTGCAGAAAGGTGAAGTTCAACAGCGAGGCGGAAAGTCCCGCGTCCGGTCCGGTGAACTCAAACACGAAGGAGTTGGCAAAGCCGGCCAACAGGGTTCCCGCGGTCGCGAATTGGCGCCGCGCCTCCAACGCCCGCCGCTGGCCGGTCGTGCCGATCGCGAGCAAATTGCGTTGCGCGCCTGTTTGGGGTGGAGCGATCACCCATCGACTACCGTCATGATTCAGTCGCGCGGGAATGATCGAGCCGTTGTGGCTATAGCCGATGTCATAGCCGCCAAAGAATTGGGTGTCCAACTCGAATCGCTCGCGGGTGACGTCCAACGACGACAGATAGAGTGTTTCGAGCTGTGTTTGATGATTCGGCGAGTGCACGTAGGCCAGACGTAACGCGGAATCGATGTCTAGCATCACCGAATCATCGTCAGCGAGTTCGACGTACTCGCCCAGCAACGCCTGCCAAGCGGGGTTTTCCAATCCGGCGCGGATGCCGTTGTCGTACCAATGCCGCCAACCTTGCTTGCCGTCGACGCATCGCATGTACTGCTGCGAGGCGGGGTCGTCGACCGGGATCGGTGGACAGTCCGGGTCGTAGACGTCGGCGTAGCGGCTCCGCGGATCGGGCTCGATGCCATACTTCACCGTGCTCCAACGCGGGTCGCCGTTGCGTTGGGCGATCGCGTTGTACGCTTCCTGGTCAGCCGCCAATCGGTACTTGGAACGGCTACACCCGATGCTGAGACTGCTGAGCATGAGTATGCATGCTAGCAATCGAATCGAGGATCGGATCGTGTGTGCGCAAGAGGGATCTCGCATCATTGCCGCCCGTGTGACTCGTCCGGAGCCACCTCGCTCGAGTCAATGCCAACGCCACCGATATTACCAGGCTCCTCCTCAGAGGCTTATCGAAGCGTCGGCGCGAGCATCTTGAACGGGTTTATCGCCAAAGACGTTAAATGCGGTGAAGTCTTCCACCGCGTCTCCATTTCCAGGGCGCGGATCACGGCAGCCAGCGGCCAGGACTCATCCTGGCATGATCGGATCGTGCGTCGCGAGGCGGGCTTATTGGATCGGCGAGTAATCCGTCGCCTTCATGTAGATCGATTCGGGCTTTTTGGCCAAGCCACCGACACCGGATTCGCGGGCGGCTTTTTTCCACGCCGGGTCCGATCCGAAGGCTTTCCAGGATTGCTTGGCCGCGTCCGCGCTTTCGTGCTCGATGATGTAGATCAAGGTGTCGTTCGAATCCGGCTCGTCGGTCGGATGCCAATAGGCGACGGACTTGATGCCATGCTTGGCAAATAGGTCGATGGTGTGATCTCGGAACCGGGCATCGAGTTTTCCGAGGGTGCCTTCGCGGGCCTTGTAGATCCGCAATTCAAAAACGTCGTCTTCATCGCCTTCGGCGTTTTCGTAGTTGGGCGAGTAGTCGGTCGCCTCCATGTAGATCGATTCGGGCGGCTTGGCCAATCGTCCGACGCCGGATGCCGCGGCGGCTTTCTTCCACTCCGGATCGGCGATAAACGCTTTCCAGGACTCGGCGGCGGCTTCACGACTGGCGTGCTTGATCACGTAGATCAGCGTGTCCTTGGAGGCCTCTTCGTCGGTGGGCACCCAGTAGCCGATCGATTCGATGCCGTGCTTCTTGAACAGCCGCATGGTGTGGTCGCGGAAGCGAGCGTTGAGCGCATCGAGTTTGCCTTCGGCCGTCTTATAAATCCGCAATTCATAAACGTCGGCCTGTGCGTCGGGTGTCACGATCAGTGTGGAGGCAAGCCAACCGAACGCGACAACAACCATCAATTTTCGAGTGAACATCATGCTGTGATCCAGGTGGGAGAGAGGGAAGCGACAGGGCATCAAGGTTACCAAATCCACCCACCGAGGAAGCCGAGGGTCTGTCCCCATTCATCCACCTGTCCCCATTCATCCACCCCCGAGGAGAAAGACAAGCATGGGGTCAAAAAATGGATTGGTCAAAAAATACGAGCACTCAGGTCCGTGGTTGTCTTGCAATCGGGACACCCCATTTTTTGACCAACTAATCTTTTGACCAAGCTCTTCCGGGGTTTGTCCCCGTCCGGATCATTCGGGGTCTGTCCCCGGTCAACGAAAGTTCACCTGGGGTCTGTCCCCGGTCACCTAGGGTCTGTCCCCATCCGGGGTCCGCATCCCGAACGGGATGCTAGCACGTAGCCGGCGGGCGAGCGAAGCGAACAACGCCGGAGCCGAGAAACACCACACAAGACGCCCCCGAACGGGGTCGCAGC
>NZ_JBFHKV010000717.1:0-4584 GCF_041595215.1 Stieleria sp.
GACCGAAGACCTGACGGAACTCGATGCCAAGCTGCGTGAAACCGGAACGTCCTTGCGGGCACGTCAGCGTGAATTCACCGACATGATGCTCGGTCACATGTACATGCGCAGCAAGATCGAAAAAGATCCCACCGTGACGATCGCCGAAATCAATGCGTCCTACCAACAAGACATCGATACCTATCGACACCCCGCCAAAGCACGTTGGGAACAACTCTCGGTGCTGTTCGCCAACCATTCCTCACGCGAGGAAGTGCGGAAATTGATCATCGAAATTGGTCGTGAAGTCCACTTCAATGAAGGCTGGAAAGAGACCGCTCGAAAAAAGAGCGAAGAACCCTTTGCCGCTGATGGCGGGCAACATGACTGGACGAGCAAGGGTTCGTTGGCATCCAAGCCGATCGAAGAACAGGTGTTTTCGATTCCGCTCAACAGGATGAGTGAAATCATCGAAGACGAGCAGGGGCTGCACATCATTCGCGTGCAGGAGCGGAAGGAAGCGGGCGTGACACCGCTGGCTGAGGTGCAGGAAGACATTCGCGAGCAGATCAAAAAGGAAAAGGTCGCGGCGTCCCAAACCAAGATGATGCAAGAGATGCGCAAGAAGGTTCCCGTCTGGTCGATCTATCCCGACGACGTGCCCGGCGCGAAACCGTTGCGGCCGACCAGCACGGCGACACGGCCGGCATCCAATTCGGATTTTCGATAACCATCGACGAACCGCTCGCGGTTTTGGCTACGCTCCACTCCATCCATGGCAAGCAGGATGCTTACCCCACGACTACCGAACACAGCGTCCGTCCTGTTGGTGTTGAGCGTGTTGCTGGTGTCCCAGGGATGCGGACAGTTGGCTTATCGATTGGATCGCCGCGCGCCGGAGCAATTCATTCCCAACCCGTTGGAGTTGCCGCCGCTGGACGACCAATTTGTTTGGTCCCAGGTGGTCGACACGGTGGACGATTACTTTCGAATCTCGCGAGAGCAACCCGTTCAAAACTCCAACAACTTTTTGTTGGACGGGCGAGTGGAGACATCGTATCGCGTCGGGGCGTCGGTGTTGGAACCGTGGCGGAAGGACAGCACGGCAGGGTTCGAAGCGTTGCAGAGCACGCTGCAATCGATCCGTCGCAAGGCGACCGTCATCGTCCGGCCGCGCGGTGCGGGCTACAGCGTCGAAGTGATCGTGCAGAAAGATCTCGAAGACACCGATCGGACGCAATACGCAACCGAAACGACGGCGACGCGGCGTCACGATGGCACGATCGTGCGGCAGGTCGGCGGGGCGGGTGATTCCCCTCAGACATTGGGTTGGATTTCGCTGGGCCGCGACACTTCACTGGAACAACGGATTTTGCGGGACATTTTCCAGCGGGTGACCGAACAAGACGCTCGACGCGCCCACCTATAGCTTTTCTTGGAAACTAATTTTCCGTACCGCCGCCGCCGATACCAACGCTGCTAAGCGGTCGAGTCGACACCGAGCGTTGGCTCGCGGCCGGGCCATTTGTCGCCCCACATCCGTCCACTTCCAAGTGATTTTGCCTATATGATCGGGTTCTCTTCGCAAACCGTCTCATTCGACAGATTCTGCCGACACGTCGAAGCTTACTTGTGCCGGATTGGTCAATTGGAACCGGGGCAGTTCCCGATGACCCGTCGCCAGGTGCTGCGGGGCGGAGAATCGTGTGGGCTTTATTTTTGCGTGCACGGTCCGCGGAGTGTGAAATTGACCGCCGTTTACGATCATCGCAAAAAAACGACGATCTACTACGGCACCGACGGCGTGCGTCGCAGCCAAGAATCGATCAGCGTGAAGCTGCCTTCTCCTCAGCCGCACTCAGCTTGAGATAGCGGGCGGCCAAAGAAAACGGATCGGCGTAGCAGGCCGGTGGCTGGCTAGTCGATCCGGCGACCAGACCGGCCGCGACCCACCCGACGCCAACCGCGTCGCAAGGTTCGACCGGGTGCAACGTTTCGGCGACCTGATCGGAAACAATGGAGCGATCCCCCGCGATCGCCCAATCGGAACGGTCGAGTTTGTCGGCCACCCGCAGGTCCCAGTCTTGCCTGGAAACCACCTCGGCGCGATCATGACAGTGGTGGATCAAATTGTCGCGGCACAGTTCCTCGCGGGAGAATTCGGCCGCGAAGACTTGGCGACGGTAGGCGTTGAGTCCGACCAGGACGTTTGCGGCGCCGCTTTCCCCCAGTTGGCGGTCCGGCAGGTTCACCGCAGCGATGGCCGCCAACGATCCGACCGGGATCACGGGCAGAGCGAGCGCGTAGGCGAGCGTTTTGGCCGTGGTGATTGCGATTCGCAGGCCGGTGAACGATCCCGGGCCCACCGCCACCGAGATCGCGTCCAGGCTCAAGCCGCGGTCCTCGCACCAGCGAAGCGAGGTGTCCAATTGGCAGGCGATGTCTGCGGCGGTCCGTCGCAGGACACCGAATCGGCAATCCCACAGCACGGATTTGCCGTCCAATACCGCAAGCGATCCGTTGGTTCCGGTGGTTTCGAGGGCGAGCTGAATCATCAATGGTCGTAACGAAACTAGAAATAATGCGGCGTCCGATGCTCCGATTCGCGTCTCTGCCGTGGGATTGTCGCGAAAATTTGATTACCTTTACAATTCGCTGACCCGATGGATTCGTTTAGTAGAACGCCATTTTAAAACGTCAGCCCTTATTTCCCCGCCAGGACCAACACAGTGAAGCGAGCCCTGATCAGCGACATTCACGGCAACCTTGAAGCGCTGCTCGCGGTTCTGGCCGATATCCGTTCCCAATCGGTAGATGAAATTTACTGCTTGGGGGACATCATTGGCTATGGGCCCAATCCCTGCGAATGCCTGGACCAGGTGATGAAGAACTGCAAGGTCACGATCCTGGGAAACCACGATCAGGCGGCCTTGTTCGATCCCGACGGCTTCAACCCGATGGCGCTGCAGGCGATCTACTGGACGCGTGACCAATTGGATAACGGCCCCGGTAGCGCCGCCCAGGTCAACGGACGCTGGGACTTCCTCGGCGAATTACCACGCTACCACGACGACGATCAATTCAAGTTCGTCCACGGTTCGCCACGGGACCCGACCAACGAGTACGTTTTTCCGGAGTACATCTTCGATCAGCGAAAAATGGAAATCCTGTTCGGCAAAGTCAAGCAATACTGCTTCATGGGACACACCCATCTGCCGGGGATCTTCACGACGAACTGCGAATTCATCCAGCCCGATGAATGCGACTACCATTATCAGCTGACCAGCGAAAAAGCGATGATCAACGTCGGCAGCGTCGGCCAACCGCGGGATGAAGACAATCGGGCGTGCTATGTCATCTTGGACAAAGACGCCGCCGGTGGCCCCACAGTGACCTACCGCAGAGTCGAATACGACATTGAGACGACAGCCAACAAGATCTACGCCGAAGCCGACTTGTCTGATCAACTCGGCGACCGCATCAAACACGGACGTTAAGTGACCCGAACCGCGATCCTAAGCGATATTCACGGCAACCTGACTGCGCTCCAGGCCGTGTTGGCGCACGTTCAAACCCAACAGGTCGATCGCATCGTGTGCTTGGGCGACGTCGTCGGTTACGGCCCCCAGCCCTGCGAGTGCCTCGATGTCGTGATGGAGTTCGGGTTCTGTGTGCTCGGCAACCACGACAGCAGCGCCCTGTTCGATCCCGAAGGTTTTAATGCCGCGGCCGAACAGGCCATCTTTTGGACGCGCAGCAAACTGGAAAACCATGCCGGGGCTGCCGCAGGAGACGATCAACAGCCCTCCGCGTCACGACGTCGGCTGGATTTCTTGTGCGGTCTGCCACGAACGATCCGCGAAGAAAACGTCCTGTTCGTGCACGGGTCACCACGCGGGCCGACCAACGAATACGTGATGCCCGAAGACATCCAGAACAGCAAGAAAATGGAAAAGCTGTTTTCGCTGGTCCCTCATTTGTGCTTCCAAGGCCACACCCACGTCCCCGGGATTTTTACCACCGACCTGAATTTCATTCGGCCGGGCGAGGTGCCCGAAGGCTACGACGTCAGTGATCCGTCGGCCCGGCTGATGATCAATGTCGGCAGCGTCGGCCAGCCACGGGATCTGGACCCGCGCAGCTGCTACGTCATCTACGACCAGCAGCAAGTCTTCTTCCACCGGGTCGAATACGACATCGAAGACACGATCGCCAAGATCGAAGCCGAAACGGAACTCGACAATTTCCTCGGCTATCGACTCCGCGACGGTCGCTAAGCTTTTTGGGTGGGTCATCGTCGCTGACGCTCCTTGACCCACCCGGCCAGGCAATGCTGTGAAGCATTTATCCCCAGCGTTTTTCGTGTTGTTAGCGGTATTGGGCGCAAGCCCTCTGGTCCCTCATCGTTCCCGAAACACCGGAGGGCTCGCGCCCTACCGCTAAAAAAAGCGTCACACCGTCGCTGAAGGATTTCAACGCACAGGAATCCCCGCTTGGCAGTTGCTCACCAGATCTGCAACCTGTCGCGGGACTATTGCCAAACCATGACCGATTTTCCATAAGCGCGGGACTCTTTCGCATTAACCCAGACTTTTAGACGGTAGA